>JAHFJT010000153.1 GCA_023245695.1 Candidatus Peregrinibacteria bacterium
TAAATGATGTTGCGGCAATAGGGGATGTAGTAAGTGATTTGTTGGTATCCATACGAGCCACCATGTAAGTGTATGGTTTTTTGTCACTAATGAAGCTTGGCAAACTCCAGCTTAGGTCAACGGACTTTGTCGAATCATTATAAGCGCCCTTGAGGTCGAGCTTTACAGCTGTACTGAATGTCTTAGCTGTCCATGGAGTTGCATCACCGCTGCCGTCTGCATTGTTTCGAATAGCAGCAGCTACAATGGTATAGGTATGACCAGGAAGGAATTTGTTTTGTAAATCGGTACTAAAAATAGTAAGAGATGGGGTGAGATTAGCCGGACCCGCGGTAGATTTGACAGCAGGAAGTGTGTCAAACGTATCAAGTTTTTTCATCTGATATCCCTCCACAACCCTCCACTTGATCGTATAATCGGAACCTTTACTTGGAAGAGCCTTGTAGGTATCAAGATTTGAAACAGGGAAAATAATAGAAGTATTACTACCGAGGTCAACTTCATCAGGAACGGTAAATGTCGGTACAATGAGGTCCGGTTTTGCAACCGTAAACGAAACCGTTTTTGTTGAGCTATTTTTTCCATTTCCTAGCGAAAGCTCAAAATCATATGTGATGCCTGGAAGGAGTTTCGCCTTTGCGGCATTGCTAAGGATAGTTGTCGTACAGCTATAGGTATTTGGAATGAGCTTGTAGAGGTCGAGGTAATAACGGAGATCTTTATTGAAGCAATCGGCAATCATACTGCCTTCTCCTGGATTCTCGGCCCAATCTTTACTCCAGATAATATTCTCTGGCTTATCGTGCTGAAAGAGCTTCCATTTGTAGTTATACATAAAACTGCCATCCGAATTTCCCGTACTGAAGAGTTTCATATACGTAGTATCCTCAGAAGGCGCAGCTGCAGGTGTCCATGAAAAGGAGTAGTTCCCATCAGCAATAGCATCCGCAGTGAGGCTTGAAATGGCAGGCGCACTCAGCTCCGGAATGCCATAGTAGAAACTGGTAGATACAGGGATAGCGAGATGCGCACCATCTCCAGCGAATACCGTGAAGGTATATTTTTTGCCCTTGATAAGCATGTTCAGTGAAGGAAGCTCAAAATCATTTCCTACCCATGTTTTTGGAGAGTTAGCTGGATCCCACAGATTTTTCACCTGTTTTACATATTCTGGGTGAGTGCTCGAGGGCTTAAAAGGCGGAACAGGAGTTGATGTAGCTCCTGATGCATACAAGCCGTTCGCCAAGGCAAAGGACGCACCTTCCTGCTTGAGCTGCCAGTCTACAGACCAGATAACCTGCTGCTTGTCGTCCTTAAGGTTCCAGGAGTAATTATAACGAGAAATATCCTTATAGCTGCCGGAAATAAATTCACTACTGGTAAGGTAAGAGAGAGTATTTTTTGGTGCGCCCCATGAAACAAAATAGGCATCAGAATAGACCTTCTCTCCATTCGCATTTGTTGTGTACGTTGCTTTCTTCTCAACTTTCACGCCGTCAGCAGGATGGATCTGAAGGTTCAATGGATAGGATACAGATGGCCCACTTGAGCCGTCGCCTTCCCACATCTTGACGGTAAAACTCGTGCTATTATTGTTTTGTTTTGCATACGAAAGAATTTCTTGAGTAGAAAATGGGACAAATGGGCAAGTCCAAACATGCAGCTTATTGCTTGGGTTCCAGGCATTGAAGCTCACATCGGTGGCGCATGGCTCCGTCTTCCACGCACCGTTATCCGGAACAGAATAGGTGTAGCTATTCAGGAACGGATTATTTTTGAGAGCCCAGGTAGAGCTATCGAAGTCATCCGAATTGAGGACCTTTCCGTTTTCGCCAGTGATTTCCCATTTAAAGTTATGGCGATATGAGCCTTTGGCATCGACGATCATACTTTTTTGAGAATCGGAGTAGCCATTACTGATAAATCCGCCAGAAATTTTTACCTCACCATTGGAAATGTTGGTATAAAACTTCGCAGCATCAAGGCTGGATGGAAGAGTGCTTAAAAAGCTACCGCTAAAGAACTTTCCTGTCGAAGCGAGAACCGCGCCAACGCCGAGAACGAGCACGAGACCTCCGACGATGAGCCACTTCTTTTTGGAAGAGGGTGGGACCGTAGTCATTGGACTCAACTCTGGGGTGTTTGGGATTTGTGTTTCCATGTGTTTTTGTTTTTAGAGTGAGTAATGATTATCGGGTAGGAGGAGGTGTATTGTCGGGAGTCGGAGTTTCCTCTGCTGCAGGAGCTGGCGCTTGCTGTACCTGCGTCTCTGGTGCCAGGGGAACTTCAGCCTCTGTCCTCACTGGACCAGCCTCGCGGGCTGGGGTTGCATCCACCGGAGCTGGCGTAGCCGCTGCAGCTGCTGCAGCTGCTGCAGCTGCCTCTTCTTCGCTCAATGTTGGAGCGGAAGGGTTTGGCTCACCCGGAGCAATTGCCGCACGAACTGGGGCTGGATCTACGGCTGGTTCAGCAGAACGCGCTGCGCTTCCGCCGCCTGTTGCCACGACACCTGGTTCTCGAAGTGCAGTAGCAGACTTTTCTTCGCCGGCTCGGTAGACTTTCAAAATCACGCCTTTGTATTCGCCAATCACGGCTGGAGCAAAGGTTGTTTTCATCGTGACAGACTCATCCGCACGGAAAGTAGATTTGTAGTTGAGAGGTCGTGTGAAAAATGGCGTATCGGTATTCGCATCAGTAAAACCTTTCACCTCGAGGAGTGAGTCTTGAGTGATGTCAGCTCCTGTTTTATTGG
>JAHFJT010000025.1 GCA_023245695.1 Candidatus Peregrinibacteria bacterium
TTCAGGGTCGTACCGAAACCGAACTCAACGAACAAGGAAAGGAACAGGCAGATGCGCGTGGAAAAGAGCTCTTAAAAGCTCAAAAGGCTGAAACACATTTTTCTCAAATAATCTCCTCGCCTCGACTACGAGCCCAGCAAACCGCCACCATCATCAATACACATCTCGATCTTCCTATAGAGATTTGGGATGAGTTCGATGAAGTCCACTTTGGAAACTTCGCAAATAAGTCATGGACCGAGGTCGCGACCATGACGAACGATCCAGAAATTCAGACCAAATTTCGAAGCATGAACTTTGACCTCACCGATGTAGCAGGTGAATCGAATACCGACGTTAAAGCACGACTCAAACATGCGATAGAAAAAATGTACCAGCTCTATCCCGAAGGCCACCTGCTCATCATAACGCACGCCCCGATTATTCGCATGGTATTTCATCTCTTACACGGTGAGGCTCCAGTTGTAATAGAAAATGCGCAATGCTATGAATTTGATGTATAATCCGAGCACAACCTAAGCACTCTATGAAAATTGTTATTCTCGCCGGCGGCACGGGTACGCGACTCTGGCCACTCTCACGACAGAACAAGCCGAAACAGCTCCAAAGCTTCGTGACACACGCGACGCTCCTACAGGAAACCCTCAAGCGAGTGGATTTTGTGAAGCCGTCCGATATCTACATCGCGACGAACGAGCTCTTCCTCGACGACGTCAAAGAACAGGCCAAGCCATTCAAGATTCCAGCGAAAAATTTCATCATCGAGCCAGCCCTCCGTGATACGGCCCCGTGCATTGGACTTGCGGCGAGCTACCTAGCAGCACACGGATTTGCCGACGAGGTTATGTCGATCATTTACGCAGACCATGTCGTGCAGCACAAAGATGAGTTCGAGAAGCTTCTCATTGTAGCAGCGGAGATCGCAAAAAAAGAAAACACCCTCAATATCATCGAGGTAAAAGCGAAGTTCCCAAGTGTCCACCTCGGCTATGTCAAAATCGGATCACTCATCAAGCAAGTAAAAGGAGTTGATGTCTATGCCTTCGAGAAGTTCACCGAGAAACCCGATCTCGAGACCGCACGAAAATTTCTCGCCTCCTATAAGTACCTCTGGAACACCGGCTTCTACGTCTGGAAAGTTTCAACGATCCTGGAGAAGTTCAAGAAGCACCTTCCCAAGACCGCCGCACAGCTCAAAAAAATTGAGAAAGTCATCGGCACAGCCAAAGAGATGTCCACCCTCAAGAAAGAGTATCCGCTCTGTGAGAAGATCTCGATCGACTACGGGGTCATGGAAAAGGTCGATCCAAAAGAGGTTCGGATCATTCCAGGCGACCTAGGCTGGAGCGACATTGGAACCTGGGAAGCGATTTTTGACGAACTGACGGTGAATCAGCATGACAACCTCGTCAAAGCGGACCATATCGGCGTTGATACCCAAGGGAGTCTTATTTATGGTCACGGAAAGAAAATCATCGCCACGGTCGGACTCAAGAATATCGTTATCGTGGACACACCCGATGCCCTTCTGATATGCCAAAAAGGCCGAAGTCAGGAGGTGAAAAAGATCGTCGAACAGCTTAAAAATGAAAAACGGCTCGATGTTCTCTAAAGCTGGTCAAGGCTAGAGCAGCTTTGAAAGAAAAAAGCTTGCCAAAAACTTGACATATCCTCAAAAAATAGTAATATTGCTCTCTTAGCATATATCTCACTATGTATATGAATACACCACGAACCGCAGAGACAGCTTCGCTCGGAGCAACCGCTCCACGATCGCTCGCAAACTCTTTGACTGCCAAAACCTTGGCATTCATGGCAACCATCGCTGCTAGCGCTGCAGCATGTACAAGCGTAGGACACGACAGTGTCACAAGTACATCTATCAGCAACACATCTGACAGCGGCGAAACATCTGGATCAGGTGATGCTGGCTCGACCTACGATAGCGGAAGCGGCTTCCCAGTGTTTGACGGTGGTGGCTTCCCTACCTTCGATACCGGATCTGGCAACCCAGCCCCTTTTGACGCTGGTACCGTTGTTCCTCCAGATGTAGGTACTGTCGATACAGGAACCGTTGATACGGGTGTCCAGGGAACCGACGCAGGAGTGGATGGTGATACTGATTCAGGCGTAGATACGGCTGCATTCACGATCGGAAAACCATGTCCAGGCGCAGAAACCGTCTTGGGAACCGCATGTGCGATCAAAGACCCTACGAATCCAAACAACAAGGACGGAATCGTTGTTTGCCACGACGGAAAGCTTGATTGCGACAGTAAATAATTGAGTTTCAAAAAACATTATCAAGAAAGGGCCGGCGCCAATGGCGCCGGCCCTTTTAGTATCTCCAACACATTCATTCCGTAAAGCAAGTCAAAGCCGCACCCAACTTGGAATACAAAAAAAAATCGTGTATAGTTCGCCTGCTATGGCACAAGAAATTATTATCAAACCAAAACCATGGGGCCGAGAAGTCTGGTTCGCGCACACTGAGCGCTACGCCGGAAAAATTCTCGAGGTCAACAAAGGCCATCGTCTCTCCCTTCAGTATCACGAACACAAGATGGAAACACAGTACATTTACAGTGGAAAAGTAAAGCTCACCTACGGTGAAAAAGAAGACCAGCTTCAAGAAAAAATTCTCGAGTCCGGAGATAAAATCGACGTCCCACCTTTCATGATTCACCGCATCGAGGCTCTCGAAGACAGCCAAATTTTCGAAGTTTCTTCACCAGAACTCGACGATGTCGTAAAACTTGCCGATGACTATGGTCGCAGCGGCAAAGGAAATAACGAAACTCTCGACCAGTCCCTCCACCACAACAACAATCAATCCTAACCCCATACCTTCTTACTATCTTTTTTATGAAAAAAGTCCTGTCCTGGCAACTCGTCACCATCCTGGTAGTATCTACCCTGCTCGGATTTTTTGATCTTCCAAACAATATTCAGACGAAGATCTTCCCATGGACTCCAAAGTCCATTCTCGAAGAAAAAATCCACCTCGGTCTCGATCTTCAGGGGGGCTCTCAGCTGGATTATAAAGTCGATCTTCGAAAAGTTCCTGAAAAAGACCAGCAGGCTATCGTAAATGGCGTTTTGAATGTTATCGAAAATCGTGTCAATGGACTCGGCGTTTCTGAGCCAAGCATCTACCTCTCAAAGGTAGGCGACGAACAACACATTATCGTTGAGCTCGCAGCCGTAAAAGATCTTGAGGAAGCGAAAGCAACCGTAGGAAAAACAATCCAGCTCGAATTCAAAGAAAAGAAAGACGCCCCAGATGCAGGCGAAAAAGAAAAGCAGCAGAAGTACGCAAAAGATGTTCTCGCAAAAGTACAAGCTCCAAATGCAAACTTTGGCGTCATTGGTCAGGAAGAAGAAAAAGGAAATCCAGGAAAAGTTACCTACTCAAAAGATGCTAACTTTGTATTTGTCTCGGATCTTCCAAAGGGCATTCAGAGTATCGCTACAACCCTTCAGCCAAGTCAAATTGCAAAAGATATTGTCGCATCAAGCGGTGACTACATCATCGACTCATCTGGACAGGCGCAGCAGGCAGATGGTGTCTACGTCGTCAAGCTCCTTGAGAAGTCTCAGGCCGTAAAGAATAAGAAAGAGGTCAAGACAGAGCACATCCTCATTAGCTATAAAGAAGCTGCAGAGGCCAACGGTCTTACCGGTATCACACGAACAGAAGATGAGGCAAAGAAGCTCATTAATGACCTCAAGGCTCAGATCAAGAGCCAGGCAGATTTCGAGCGGATTGCAAAAGAACAGTCAGACGACACTGGATCAAAAAAAGATGGTGGCCTTCTCCCAGCAGCCGTCACTGAAGATGCATCATATGTAACCGAGTTCAAGACAGCCGCTCTCGCCCTCAACAACGCAGGCGACATCTCAGCTCCAATCAAAACACAGTTTGGATACCACCTCATCCGTGCGATCGAGATCAAGAGCGACGTGAAAGAAGATCAGGTAAAACTCGAGAAAATCTTCGTCTCTACGATGCCAGACCCATGGAAGGAAACAGGACTTACCGGTGAACACTTCACGCACGCAGACGTCAAGGTAAGCCAGATTGGTGAGCCATACGTCTCAATCCAGTTCAACGACAAGGGCGCAAAACTCTTTGAAGAAATCACCGCTCGAAACGTCAATAAGCCAATCGCGATTTTCGTCGGTGGAACCCTTATCTCAGCTCCAAACGTCTCAGAGAAGATCAGTGGCGGACAGGCACAGATCTCAGGAAACTTCACCTTCGACGCCGCAAATGCGCTCGCACGTGATCTCAACACGGGTGCTATTCCAGCTCCAATTTCACTTGCAGGTCAGCACACGATCGGATCAACGCTTGGACAGGATGCACTCCACAAGAGCGTCAAGGCAGGTATCATCGGTCTCGTGCTCCTCGCATTTGCGATGATTCTCTACTACCGATTACCAGGTTTTATCGCCGTCGCTGCTCTCAGCATCTACACCGTACTTCTTCTCTTCCTTATCAAGAGCGCGCTTCCAGTCGCAGCAGCGCTCCTCATCGCACTTCTCGTCTTTGGCGCACTCATCTACAAGATTCTCAATAATAAGGATCCAGGATGGGAGAAGTTCATCTCATTTGTGCTCGCAATCATCGTTCTGATCTTCCTCACATCACTTCTCCAGTCCCCTATCACGCTTACCCTCGCGGGTGTCGCTGGTGTGATTCTTTCGATCGGTATGGCTGTCGATGCAAACATTCTTATCTTCGAGCGTATTCGCGAAGAGCTTGGAGATGGACACACGCTCTCTGCTTCTATTGAACATGGTTTTGATCGAGCATGGAGCTCTATCCGAGACTCAAACTTCTCATCACTTATCACCTGTACCATTCTCTTTTATTTCGGTAGCTCACTGATTCGCGGCTTCGCACTCAACCTCGCAGCCGGTATCTTGATCTCGATGTTCTCAGCGATCACACTCACACGAACATTCCTTCGTATCGCTGCAACGACCAAGTGGGGTCAGAATGTCGCACTCTATGGCATGAAGAATAAGAACAAGACATCGTACAAGATCATCGAAAAGTCGAACTGGATGTTCGCATTCTCCGGAACACTCATCGCCCTCAGCATCGTTGGAACCTTCGCATTTGGAATCAGACTTGGTCTCGACTTTACCGGAGGTACGCTCTCTGAGTTGAAGTTCGCACAGCCAGTAACCGTAGAACAGCTCAAGGCGGCGCTTCCAGCGATCGAGACAACTCTCAATACCTCTGCCGGAAAACCATCAGGCGCAGGATCTCTCCTTACCGTTCCAGATGCCGTCAAACTTACCAATGAAAAGATCGAGCTCGCATCAGCACAGATCATCAACGGAGAAAATGGCGCACTCGAACTCAAGACCAAGCCTATGTCGAACGACTCGCATGAGACACTCATCAAAGAGCTCAAGGCAAAATTCGGCAATGTCGATGTCTTGAAGTTCCAGACCGTCGGACCTACAATCGGTGACTCTCTCAAACAGAAGGCACTCGTCGCGATCGTTCTCGCATCATTCATGATCATCCTGTACCTCGCCTTCGCATTCCGACATGTTCCAAAAGAGGTCAGCTCATTCCGATTCGGTATCGCAGCCGTCGTCGCACTCTTGCACGACCTCTTGATCACCTTCGGTCTCTTCATCTTCCTCGGAAAGTTTATGGGTGTGGAAATCGACGCACTCTTTATCACGGCGATGCTTACGGTTCTCGGCTTCTCAGTTCACGATACGATCGTGGTCTTCGACCGACTCCGTGAACACCTCAACCGTGGTGAGAAAGGCACCCTTGGAGAAATTGCCAACCGAGCTCTTACGGAAACCATGTCACGATCAATCAACACCTCTGTCTCGGTTATTATCACCCTGGTAGCACTCTTGATCTTCGGAAGTCCTTCGATCTTCTACTTTATCCTCGCACTCGTCGTCGGTATCGTCATCGGTACATACTCATCCGTCGGTGTGGCTACAGCCCTTCTAGTCTGGTCGTACAACCGAAAGAAGTAAGAAAAACAAACAAAAAAGGGAAAGGTGTATCTCTCCGAGAACGGCTTCGGAAGCTAAAAAAGCTTCCTGCAGAATGTTCTCTCCAAGATTTCACCTTTCCCTTTTTAAATTCTAAAATTTGAGTATAATAGAGCCGTTATTCTGGCCATCGGCTTCAAAAGAGCAAAATTAGGCAGTCCCATCAACAACGCGCACCAGTAGCTCAGGGGATAGAGCATTTGTCTTCGGAACAAAGGGTCGGGGGTTCGATTCCCTCCTGGTGCACCAGTTTTACTGTGCTTGAGATTCTGGCTTACCACCAAAGATACGAGCCTGATCTGCGGGAGAGGTCTTACCCTCCGCAAAGCCCGGTCTGTCTACGAACGCACCTGCGACAGTCTTTGTCTTAACCTTCTGAGCAATCTCCGGCTTTTTCTCGGCAGGTCTGTTAGCCATCTGGCCACGAACCGTTTCCTCTTTGGCGACAGCAGTCTGCAGATTTGCCTGTGCCGTCTCAAAGGCAGCGTGGGCGTTCTTATAAGCTTTTATGGCTTCTCGAAACTCAGCAGTCAACGCCGTAAACTGTTCCGGCGTGAGATCAAGCGTATCATCCAAATATGCGTCCATTTTTATCGAAGCCTCATCGAGACGAACCTTGGCCTGACGTGATTCGCCAGTCGCGCGATCAAGAACACCCTTGGCGGCCACTCGTTCTGCACGAGCTTGACCAGCCTCAGGAGTTGCAACATCTCCGGCAAGATTCTCAACTTTTCGAGTTCCCGGACCTTCCTTGACGACCGCCTCAGGGGTCGGCTTAGGAGCTCGTCGAGGACGCGATGCAGGCGATTTTTTCGCCACCTTAGCCTCTGGACTAGATATAACTGTCCTAGCTAAGACAAAGAAGTCATGGAGTCGAGAATGTCCCACCTGAGCATCCGTAAGATTGGAAAAGTTTTGCGGATGGAGAATCGCGTCCGCGATAAATGCACGGTCTTGCGAGTTCATCGTTTCAGCAACCTGAGGATTCTGAAGACCACCCTTCACAATGTCATACAGCCCAGCAATATCTTCAGCATTTAAAAGCGGGAGACTGGTAGCCTTCTTAAAATCACCCACCTCTTGCACCATCATAGCCTGCAAATCTTTTGTAGGATCTTTTTCAGGAGCCTGTCCACCTATCTTTTTGAGTTCGCCCGTAGTCTTAACCACAGCCTGCTGCTTTTCAGCGGTATGTCCGGCCAGTATGGTCTTGGCGGACTCAATTTTCTGCTTGGCATTAGTCACGACAGAATCAAATGACGCTCGTAATCCACCAAAATCGAATCCCTTCGTACTATCCTCGGCAGCCTTGGCCTCAAGCTTTTTAGCAGTCTGAGCGGCAGCCTCGGCCTTGTCTTTCAAAACCGCTGGAGTGACTTTAAGCGTATCTTTAGGTTTATCCTGCTGAGCCTCAGGGGCTCGAGAGACACCCTCAGAACTGGCGACATAGACCGATCGAGCATTGAAGAGAGAAAATGGGGAAGCGTTGTGGTGGAAAAACATAGGAAGTGAGATTAATAAAATTTAAAGAGAATTAAGTTGTGTAAGGATGTCATTGGCGCGCTGCTCATCTTCTGCAATGCTCTTTGACTCAAGAGTCTGTCGAACAACGGTATCATACTGGCGCTGTGCTTTCTGAAGTTCCTCCGTGGCCTGATCTACCTGTGCAGCAGCATCGGCAACTTCCTGAGCTTGACGAGCTTCCATAGCAGCAGTATCGGCTTTCTCCTGTTCAAGAATACGGATATAGGCTACCTGCTGTTCAGGTGTAGCAGCTGCGAAACGAGCGACGAGCGCCTGCTGATCAGTCTCAGAAAGGGACTGTACCGCGGCAGAATCTGCCGCGAGAAGCTGGAGCGTAGGATTGGCAACGAGAGAAAGATCGGTCATAGATGTGTTTTTATTTCTGATTATTATACCACAGATTCTCATTAAGATCAAATCATACATTAGGCAGACCGAGACAGTCGTCATATTGCCAAAAATAACAAAATATGCTAAAATTATGAGATGATTACAACCCTCACCGACATTAAGGAACCCAAAACCCTGGGATCGCTCGCGGCGCTGCTCTCGAAGTTTACAGCACGAACCGACGTGATCTTTGGGAAAATGTTGCTCAAAGAGTCGACACCACTCCTCGTAGCATTCGTCGAAAATGCGGCGGCATTTCTCATGCTCTTTTTCTACATCGGCGCGAAGTCCTTCATCCGAAATATTCGCCACATCGAAAAACATGAACTCATCTCAATCACTATCTCGGCGATCCTCAGTGGCGGCCTCGGTCCCCTCTTTTTCTTGCAAGGACTCAACCACACCACCGCAATCAACACGAGCCTCCTCGTGAACGTCAATCCTCTTTTTCTGAGCGTCCTTGGAGTGATTATTTTGAAAGAGTCATTCACAAAATCCCTC
This sequence comes from Candidatus Peregrinibacteria bacterium, assembly GCA_023245695.1. Taxonomy (GTDB): domain Bacteria; phylum Patescibacteriota; class Gracilibacteria; order UBA1369; family UBA12463; genus CALREA01. The sequence continues at coordinate 8,455 of JAHFJT010000025.1, forward strand.
ATCTCTGGACTCTCCATCATGTCACTCGGTATTCTTGTGCTCTCGACAAAAGGATTCTCCGAAGGCTTCACCTTCAACAACGGCGACTACCTCATCATCCTCTCCGCACTGAGCTATAGCGTAGGTACTCTCGTCTTCAAAAAATACGTTCACAATCACAACATCACGCTCCTCGTCGCCTACCGTTCCACCATGGCAACCCTCTTGACTGGCGCACTTCTCTTTTGGATTTCCCCTGAAGAAATAGCCAATATCGGCCACCTCGCAAACCAAGTTCACATCCTTATTCTGTACGGGATTGTCGGTATCATTCTCACGTACATACTTCACTACTACGCGCTCGAAAATACCTCAATAGCAAATAATGCGCTCTTCAGTCTCACGAGTCCGATCATCGGCGTAACATACGCATATATTTTCTTGAATGAGCAGATTACAATGATTCATATCGTGAGCATGGGTATCATTCTCGTCGGTCTCCTCGTGACCAAACTCGACATGCTCAAAAATGCGCTCATGATCACGCGGCTGAAGTTGAAGCATCTGCACAATTAAAAAGGGTGACTGGGTGCGTGGTGTGGCACGATTACAGACCCAAATCCCGTCGAAGAATATTCCGGAGATTGATGAAAAATGTACTCACCTGATTTCGCTGTCGGGAGTGAAAAACATTTCGCATGTATCCATCGAGGAGCTCGTCGAGAACGGCCTCCCACACCTGGTCGATCTGCGTCGAAGAAAGGCCGGAAAATCCGAGCTCTTTTTTGAGCTCGTCGGTACCCTGAGTCTGGGCAATCTCCCAGAGCTTTTGTGAGTGGGTCCGAGCGTAAGCGAGGACGCGAGACCCTCGCGGGTCGAGCGTGGAAAATAACGTATTCACAAGATCATTGTACTCAAATCCCTCGATCTGCAAAAGCATCCGAAAGGTAGGAATCCCCTGCTCCTGGATAAGCTCAGCAAGGTAGGGTCGATACTTATGGCAAAGCTGTTCCAAAAGCCCGTACTCCTTTAAAACCACGGGATACACCTGCCCCCAGACCGCCATATCCTCAATCCCCAGAAACTGTTGGAGACCCTGCGGGCCAGCATGCTCAAAAACCTCAAAAGCAGCTTCAATATTCCCATCAAGGTAGTAGTCACAAAGCTGGCGAGGTGAAAGAGAGAGCATGTGGAAAATTACGTTAAGTAGTGATTGTACCATTTATAATAAGTATGTCAAGATACACATTGAGATCCACACGGTGAAAGCTGTATCATGCCCGCATGTACGCGAATATCATCCTCTTCCAAAAAACCGGCTTCAACGACGATGTCCTCACCTATGAGGTACCCAAAAACATGATACCCCTCCTGCCCGGCGCCCTTGTCGACGTCCCCCTCCGCAACAAAATCGTTCGCGGAATCGTCTTGAAAATAACCAAAGAAAAACCCGCCCAGATGAAGGTACGAGCTATCGAGGCGATCATTCATCCAAGCATCTTGCCGCCATGGAAAATCGACCTCATCGACTGGCTCGCGACAACCTATCACACCGGAAAGTCTACGATCGTGAAGCACCTCATCCCGCCCTACTTCCGCGAGAAGAAAGGTGAGGCGAGCGCCCTTCTTGAACAGCTCAAGTTTCCTGCCTCAGCTCCAAAAAAGCATGATGCACGGAAAAAGAAACCATCACCTGTGACCCTTTTTCTCACGCAAGACCCGGAAGCATTCACACAAAAACTTACCGAGACGATCAAGAAATATCCAAAAGG
>JAHFJT010000154.1 GCA_023245695.1 Candidatus Peregrinibacteria bacterium
CACAAATTCTCACCTAAAGGCGTATGCGGAAGAGTTTATGTCGCAGGGAATCCCCTTCGTGATTCGGTCATCCGATGGCGTCCTGCAGTTCGATGAGGTAAAAGATTTGATTGCGGTAGCTCGAGTTTTGACCGATCCATACGACACCATTGCCATGTATCGCGTGCTCAATATTCCCGCGTTTGGGATTGATATTCAGGAGGTTTTCCTCCTTTTGAAAGAGGCGAAGGCGAAGCATCTCTCGCTCTTTGAAGTGTTGCGTGATCGCAAGCAGCACTCACAGGGTTCGCTTTTTGATAGTACCGGTGGAGCGATGAAAGTCCTCGAGGTATTTGAAGAGCTCATGACGTACTCAGCTCGACATCGGTCAAGCAATGTATTCGTAAAGTTTCTCGAGCTTTCGGGATACGTGAAGTATGTCCTGGATGATGAAACTGGCAGTGGTCAGCGCAAAATCGACAACATCAATTCGTTTGCGAAACTCGTGGTGGAGTTCGAGAAGGGCGAGCGGAAAAACTCACTCTTCGATCTCCTTGCGTACCTCGATGTCATTCAACAGTCTGAACTTCCACAAGAGGCCGCACCAGATGTCGATCGTGACGAGGATGCTGTACAGCTCCTCACGGGGCATTCTGCCAAGGGCTTGGAATTTCCGGTGGTATACATTGTAAGCCTGGTCCAGAATCGCTTTCCGGGCATTGATAAAAAAGATCCGTTCACCGTTCCGCCTGCGCTATTGAAAGACATCGTCCCCGACGAAGCCCCGCACCTGGAAGAAGAGCGTCGCCTCATGTACGTCGCGATGACGCGCGCACAGGAGCAGCTCATCTGCACCTATTCGCAAACGTACGAGGGATCTCGCAAGTGGAAGCCTTCTATTTTCTTGAAGGAAATTTTTGCCGATCCCGAGGTCTCGAGTAACGAGTTCACGCCCATCAAAAGCACCGCTATCAAATCCGCCGATGAAGGCGTCACGATCAACCTCCCAAAGAATATTTCTATTCAACTCAACAAGCTCAGCTACACCCAGTTCGACACCTTCAAGCAGTGTCCGCTCAAATACTCGTACCGTTACCTCATGGGCGTTCCGACTCCCCCTTCGCATGCCTCGAGTTACGGAACGAGTGTGCACAATACGCTCAATGAGTTTTATATGGACATCAAACAGGGCGCGGTTCCCCAGCTAGAGCATTTACTCGAACTCTTCGAAAAAAACTGGATCACCGAGGGTTTCGACAACCGTGGTCACGAGGAAAAGCGCAAAGTTGAGGGTCGCGAAGTCCTCACCAAATTCTTTGAAGTAAACTCACAGCCGGCGTGGATCATCCCCGCCTACCTCGAAAAACCGTTTAGTTTAAAAATCGGCGAAGCCCGCATCAGCGGTCGCATCGACCGTATCGACCAGCTCGAAGACGGCACCTATGAAGTGATCGATTACAAAACCGGTTCATCGAAGAAAGATTCAGATTTGAAGAAAGATTTGCAGCTCTCGCTCTACGACATCGCCTGCCGAGAGACCCTTGGCATTCGCGTGTCGAAGTTGAGCCTCTACTTCATCGACGACAATGTGAAGGTCTCTACTGCTCGCACCGAGAAGCAGCTCGACGACTGCCGCACGGAGATTCTCGAACTCGTCGAAGAAATGAAAGAGTCCGACTTCCAGCCAACCCCCGGTTTCCAGTGTAAGTTCTGTGACTTTAGACTGATATGCCCGGTGGGTTGACGTTGAAACGTATCACAATAATCGTACTTATACTTGCTCTACTTCTGAGCCTTCGCCATGACAGGTTTTGATTTTTTTCCGAGCATCCACCATCCACCGATGAGCAAGACAGGGATTGACCATGCTGGAAACTCTGGAGCAGATGCGCCTCCACTTGCACTTAGCGTTACTGAAGCCAGCTCGGTTTCTGGATAGTCAGCGTAATTTGTGTCCATGATTCTAAAGAGTATCGGGTAGTCACCAGCGGAACTTGATGTTGCATACTGAGCATCTCCCTGAAAGGCAACGACAGCATTGGTACCTATTTTAAGCTCAAAACTTTGTCCGCTCGTAATTCCGCTTCCAAGGGTAATGATAATATACTCAATTGCGTATCCCTGATCTGTTGTCGAAAAAAAAGAGATACCGTCTACCCCTGACCCACTGGAAGAGCTCAGGCTCCTCTGGCTTCCATTCACTATAAAGTCAATGTCCGTGTAGTTGAGACTATTAGAACGCGTAAATCCGTCTGTTGAAATTCCGACTAAAAAAACGTCACTCGAGACTAGGGATCGAGGAATTGTTCCGGTAATACGAAAGTCTGTTGTTGAGGAAGTAACTGGATTGGTTACCGTGATAGCTGGGTCGAAGACACCCGTGGTTGTGAAGCTCGTTGATCCTGAATCAATCGGTGATGCTGCACCACTCGTATATGTAACCATTGTCACTGGGCCAACACCCCCCTGTGTGGTTACATTGATGCGCTTATTGTTTGATGCACCTCCGCTCCGCGGGCTATTTGTTGCGTTTGTACCTACTTTTAACACGACAGTTGTTCCTCCTGAAATAGATACATCATTCGGCATCGTGAATGATATGGCGGGTGGAACAATATCACTCCGATACTCAATGGTTATATTTCCATTCGGAGCAGGGTAATCCGATAGCGTTTTTTGAACTCCACCTACGATTAAATCGGCATCTTGTTTGTCTATT
>JAHFJT010000026.1 GCA_023245695.1 Candidatus Peregrinibacteria bacterium
TCGCCCGTCGAGTGTGGTCGAGATTGTATCGACGCTCGATGACGAGTCGCTCTTTAGGCGACAGGAGTCGCAGAAGTTGAGAAACGACTTCTGGAACTTTTGTAAAGACATCGCGTACTTGTTGTGAGACAGTTTCCATAGCCTAAGAGTGAAGTGGTAATGACACGAATGACATCTAAAATTATAGAATATTTTCACAAGGTGAAAAGGAAATGGTATTGTGAAAAACTGAAAATATTATGTAGCCGCACAAGACCAGAGGTACCCAACGCAAGGAACCGTTTGTAGGTAACGATCCGCGTGGCATTTCTTTAATTTGGAACGTAAGCGGCTGATGTGAACATCGACGGTATTAGTTGACAACGAAGCATTCCGATCCCAAACGTACTCGAGAATATCCGATCGCGAAACAATCTGGCCATCGTTCATAAAAAAGTATTGCAGCAGTGCAAATTCCTTATTTCTCAAACGTATGAGTGACTTGCCATGCATGAGCGCCCGTTTCTGTATCTGAAGGGTAAACGGCCCGTAGTGCATCTCCTTCGGGCAGAGCTGTTCTCGTTTTTCGAGAAGCTTTTTCTGCATGTAAATACTTACGAGAGGATAGGAAAATGGCCGCGCAAAGGCCAGATCTACATGATTGATGAGATCAGGAGATATGGGATCCAGCAGAATCATCACCGTAATAGGTTTCAGACAACGAACGAGTTTGATGAACGCCATATCGCCCGTCCGAATATTCTGGTGGAAAAAGAAAAAGTTCGCACCCGACAAGAGATGCTTTTTGTACTGCGCCTCATTGGCCGTGACGACCTCTACGAAAATATTTTCACTTTTGAGTCCGGAGACGAGCGGCTCGCACTCCAGCGGAGTAGAAGAAAAAAGTATAGCCTGCATAGACGTAGGGGAAAAGATGTAGGAATCTCTATTCTGAGAAAATGCCGAAAATCGTCAAACGCGAAAAAAAGAAAACTGCCGCGCGATGGCACCCACGCAAGAAAAACACGAGAACAAAAAAGTGCCCAAACGCACGGGCAACCTCTGACAAAAGTATGAAAAAAATCTGAACCCATGTAATGTGGGCCACACATCATGACTCTATTTCTATGAAAATTCTCATCCAGCGCGTGCAACGCGCGATCGTCATCGTCGACGACAAACCAATTTCTGAAATCGGAAAAGGCCTTCTCATCTTCATCGGCATCCAGCCAACCGATACCCACGAAGAGACAACCTTCCTCGCAGAGAAAGTCGCCAACCTTCGGCTCTTTCCTCAAGACGAACAAGAGTTCGATCTCTCCGTCATCGATGCAAAACACGAACTCCTCGTCGTCTCCCAGTTTACCCTCTACGGCTCCTGCGACAAAGGACGACGCCCAGATTTCTTCAACGCCGCCCGTCCAGAGATCGCCGAACCACTGTATGAGGGCTTTGTAAAGCTCCTCAAAGACAAAAACATCCCCGTGAAGACTGGAAAATTTGGCGCGCATATGGTAGTTTCCCTGCAGAACGACGGCCCCGCCACGTTCATCATAGAGAAAAATCATATCTAACACCCAAGTTTATGGCTCAGACCCCCGGAAGTGCCCCGAATAATCAAATTATGGAAAAACTCGTATCCCTCTGCAAACGACGCGGATTTATCTTCCCAGGAAGTGATATCTACGGTGGCCTTGCGAACTCATGGGACTACGGCCCACTCGGTGTCGAGCTGAAGAACAACATCAAAAAACTCTGGTGGAAAACCTTCGTCCAGGAACGAGACGACGTCGTCGGTCTCGATGCCGCCCTGATTATGAATCCAAAGGTCTGGAACGCCTCAGGTCACGTCAGCAACTTCAACGATCCGCTCGTCGAAGACAAGAAAACCAACGAGCGTTTCCGTCTCGATCATCTTCTCGAAGCGAAGGGTGTGAACGTCTCAGGTATGTCATTTGACGACATGGTCGCCAAGGTTGCCGAGCTCAATCTCAAGTCTCCAAAGGGCAACGAACTCACCGCTCCAAAACAGTTCAACATGATGTTCCAGACGCACCTTGGTCCTATCGCCGATGAAGAGAACACCGTGTACCTCCGCCCAGAAACAGCGCAGGGTATGTTTGTCGATTTCAAAATTATTCAGGAAGCCTCACGATCGCGCATTCCATTCGGTATCGCGCAGATCGGTCCTGCCTTCCGAAATGAAATCACTCCAGGAAACTTTATCTTCCGTACTCGAGAGTTCGAACAGATGGAGATTGAATTTTTCATTCATCCGAACGATTGGGAGAAGTGGTTCAACTACTGGCTCGATCAGCAAAAAGCATGGCTCAAGGAAATTGGTGCCAAAGATGAAGACCTCGTCTTCGTCGAAATCGCCGAGGCCGACCGCGCACACTACTCCAAACGAAGTGTGGATACCGAGTTCAAATTCCCATTTGGCCAGAAAGAATTATACGGTCTCGCATACCGCACCGACTTCGACCTCCAGGCCCACACAAAGGCCTCAAAACAAGACCTCCAGTACCGTGACCCAATCACGAACGAAGTCTTCATGCCACACGTCGTTGAACCGACATGGGGCGTCAACCGCACCCTCCTCGCCATTCTCTGCTCCGCCTTTGAAGAGCTCGATGCCCGTTCAGGCGAAGAGGATACCGTTCACGAAAAAGAAGTCGTCCTCCGCCTCCCAAAGAAACTCGCCCCTATCAAAATGGCCGTCCTCCCACTCTCAAAGAAAGAGCCGCTCTCAACCATCGGCCACGAGATCGCCATGAAACTGAAGAAACATTGGATGTGCCAATACGACGAAACCGGCTCCATTGGCAAACGCTACCGCCGCCAGGATGAGATTGGAACGCCTTATTGCATCACCGTTGATTTTGACACCGTCGAAGATAAGAAGGTGACGGTACGAGATCGAGATACCATGGCCCAGGAACGCGTCGCCATTGATGACTTAGTGGCTTGGTTTGGGGATAAGGGGCTGACGATATAATCGAATCTGAGCATCATAAGAAAATAATATGACCAAAAAGGAAACTGCTTCCGACCCACTTCACGACCTGCCCCCCGATTTGAAAAAGGCCTTACATGCGAACCCAAACGTGCTCGAAAAGTGGGAAAGTCTCACCCCTCTCGCACGGAACGAATGGATTTGCTGGGTGACGATTGTGAAGAAGCCAGAAACCAGACAAGAGCACATCGAACGATTATGCGAGCAGCTCCTCGAGGGAAAGCGCAGACCATGCTGTTGGCCTGGCTGCCCTCATCGCCGACCAAGCGCGAAAAAATATTTTAAGTAAGAGACGAGCGCATCTATCAAAAACAATACCCCATGCTCCACACCACCCGACCAGTTAATTTCTCTTCACGCTTCGATGTCGTGAGCTGTTTTGTGATCTACGAAGATCAGTTCTTACTCTTGCACCGGCAAGATGATGTGAAGAAGCAGCCGGATACGTGGGGACTGCCAGCAGGAAAAATTGAGAAAGGGGAGACGCCGATGCAGGCCATGCTCCGTGAGATCAGGGAGGAGACGGGGCTCATGATTCCCCTGGTGAGGATGAAGCAGCATCACACGCTCTACGTGCGCGGGGAGTACGACTTCACCTACTACATCTTCCACACCGTCCTTATCAAAGAGCCAGAAATCATCCTCAGTCCACGGGAACACAAGGCCTTCGCCTGGGTGACGCAAAAAGAAGCGCTCAAGATGAAGCTGATCAAGGATCTGGACGAGTCGATAAAGGTGTTTTTCAAGCAAGCGAAGTGATGGCATTTAAGCCGTGGAGTACTGCTGTCATTTAGCATCAACAGAAGAGAATTGTCAGTCTTTTTAAAAGTGGTAAAATGAAATCAAATAATGATACTATCATGAAATTTGAAGCCAAGCATGCAGGAAAATGGGTAGCAACCCATAACGAAAAGGTCATTGAAAGTGCCAAAACACTCAATGCTCTTTTGGAAAAAATAAAAGATAAAAAAGGAAATTCACAATTTCTTTATACCCGCCTTCCGAGAGGCTTGATCGCTGGTTAATATGAACTTCTCCTACGTGGAATTTACAGGACTTGTAGAAGAAAGAATATTTCGCCCAATGATTCCGGTCAAGTTCAGCGTGAATGGTAAAAGTTTTTATTCGTACTGCCTCATTGATTCAGGGGCTGATTTATTCTTCCTATCGAGGCAGCTAAAAAGCTAGATCTCAAGCTTACTCATGAAGAAAGCTATTTTATGCAAGGAGCTGGTGGGAATGAATTTAAAATTTACAAGTCTCCTCTAGAAATTGATTGCGAGACGGAAAAAAGAGGATTCAGATCCCTTTACTGGAAAACAAAGGTGTATTTTTCCGAATCAGGGACCTTCACTCTCCTGGGGTATAAAGGATTTTTTGAGTCTATAAATGTAGATCTTAAAGCTCAAAAGCGAGAAATAAATATAACAGCCAATAAAGCAGGATAAAGCTATTTCTCAAAATCCTGAAATAAGCTACTCTAAGCCCATGGAACTGATTGCTACCTGCGCCTTTGGACTCGAGAAGCTCGTGTATGACGAACTAAAACAGCTCGGTCTTTGGGTGATCAAGAAAGAAGACGGACGCGTGATATTTGAGGGCGATGAGCTCGCACTCGTGCGGGCGAATCTTTGGCTACGATGCGCGGATCGTGTGCAGATAAAAGTAGGGGAATTCAAAGCCTTGAGTTTTGACGAACTTTTTGATCAGGTGAATGCGCTGCCGTGGGAAAAATACATTGGTGTAAACGATGCCTTTCCGGTAGATGCTGTAAGCGTAAAATCAACACTCCACTCCGAGCCAGCGATCCAGAGTATCGTGAAAAAATCGATCGTGAAGCGACTTCAACAACAGCATAACAGCGAAATTCTTTCTGAGAATTCTGGTGCGCAGTATCAGGTTATGGTGAAATCGAACAAAGATGAGTTCATCGTCACGATTGATTCGTCGGGCGATAGTCTTCACAAACGTGGTTACCGTACCAAAACCAATGAAGCCCCGATGAAAGAAACGCTCGCAGCCGCACTCGTAAAACTCTCTGAGTGGACACCCGATCGGACGCTCATCGATCCATTTTGTGGAAGTGGCACGATTCTGATCGAGGCGGCTCTCATGGCACACAATATTGCGCCAGGACTTGCGCGCACATTCACATTCCAGAAGTGGCCGTGGATCGATCAGACACTCATAGAAAAGGCCTACACAGAGGCTCGTGACGCACAGACGCCCGAGGTAAAGCTCCGCCTCTACGGATTCGATATCGACTCCGAGGTTCTCACGATTGCCGGTAAAAATGCGGGCAACGCCGGTTTCAAAAATATCAACTTCCAGCGCTCAGACTTCACTGATCTCGATTTTAGCAAATTTGAAAACGCCACCTTCATCACGAATCCTCCCTACGGAGAACGTCTCGAAGAGCTTGCCTATGTCGAAAAAATGTATCGCGAGCTCGGCAAGAAATTCAAAGAATCTCAAGGATCCTCTCTCTTTATCATCACATCCCACGAAAACTTCCAGCACCTCTTCGGTCGTCTCGCCGACAAAAATCGCAAGTTATTCAATGGTGGACTGAAGTGCTACTTGTTCTCGTATCTCGCAAAATAATTTTATACCCCATGCCGCACATTCTCTCACGACTCCGCAACGTTGCATTCGCCGACATCAAGCAAATGCTCACCGAGCACGCACCCATTCACGCACAGTACGACCTCAAAATGGAACATGTCTGGCAGAACTCAGATGACGCCGATGAGGTGCTCTTTCTTTTCCATACCGACGACCTCGCCAAGGCAAAGGCCTTCATCCAAAAAACCCACGCAGACGCCCGAGCTGAGGACCCAGAAGCGAATCTGCCACAGATGACCTTTCTCGAAGACTAATCAAAAAACAGGACCCAAAAGAGATCCTGTTTTTTTTTGCGTACCGCGATATCGAGATACAAATGACTAATCTGGAAGCACCAAGAGGGAATTACTCGACGACTGAGGTCGAGCCTTTCCATTTGCAAGATAGCTCACTGCAGAAACACGATAGTAGTACGTTACTCCTTCCTGAGCAGAGGTATCGAGGAATGTCGTATCATTCTTGTCGATGTAGAAAAGTCGCTTCGAAGAAAGTACTCGAGCACGGCCTCGGAGACGGTATCGTTCAATAACAAATTGCTGATACATAGGAGCATTGTCATTGCCATTCCAGAATCCAAAAGTGAAGAGAGGATGGTTTTGAACCCATGATGTTACAGCAAGAGAAAGGGTCGCATCTGATGAAGATTGTTGACGATCCGGCATAGTCTGTTTCTTTGATGGCTCAGGAATAGTCGATGTCGCAGGCGTTACATAAGAGAAGAGACGGAAGTCAGACCAAGGTCCGATGTCGCTTGCAGAAAGAGCACGAACTCGAACACGAAAGGTGTTGTCACCAGCAAGGGCCGGCGTGACAAATGAAGTCGTATTGCTTGAGTAGATCGGATATTTGCTCTCCCAGAGAGAAGATCCACAGATGTCGCACTCAATGGCGACCTGGTATGAGACCGCACCATTCACTGGTGACCACTGGATCGTTGCCTTGCGTGGATAGTTCGTAAGAACCTGCTGTGAAGTTGGCTGAAGAATCGTAGGCGCTGCAAGAGCCGGAGCTGAGACAGGAGCCGTTCCACAGCTAAGATTCAAAGTAACTTCGTTACTGTAGTTATCGAACTTGTATCCGATGACGTCATAATCATACTTCGCAATTTTGGCGACATACGTGCCAAAAGGCATGCCAGAAAGATTGTAGTAGTTGTAGTTATTGAGAGATTTTCGGAGAAGTCCAAAAGGCTTGAGAGACCAATTTGCATCCGTGTTTGTAGCATTCTTGAGAAACACCGCATAACCCTCTACGTTCTCAGGAAGAGTAGACCAGTTGTACATGAGCATACAGTCCTTAACGACACCTGTCAGAGAAAGCGATGAGCCATTTCCAGCGATATTCGACGGAAGGTATGTCTGTGGATAGGTGGTCGCAGGAAGTCCGCTCTGGACATTAACCGTGGATCCAACCTGAACCGTGACTTCATTCGTGTAGTAATCGAAGTGGTATCCGATCACGTCATAACCATAAGCTGCCACCTGAGCTACATACGTGCCACTTGGCATGTTCTCAAGGTTGTAGTAATCATAGTCACCATTACTAATCTTGAGACGAGCAAACGGCTTTTTATTCCATGATGTATCGGTATCAGAAGCCTTTCGGAGAAAGACAGCATATCCACCCAAAATACCGGTATCAGCTGCGGCCGCAATTTTTGTACCACTAGGCAAAGCATTCCAGGTAAGCTGAATCATACCCGAGCTATTCACGCTTCCAGCGAGAGTAGGAGCGGGAGCATATGCACTCACAGAAACAGGACCAGAAACGGTCAGAAGGACAGCAATAAAGCTGAGGCCACTGATGAACTTCGTCAACGAAGATGTCATACAAGAGGGGTAAAAAATAGAGTGTAAAGCTGAATTAGAGAAACTTTACAATAAAACATACGTAGAGTCAAAGGCTTGGTTACAGGATTTTAGGCAATGAGCCACCCCTACCTTGCCCCCAAAGCCAAATTCTGCTATAATGAAATGAAACACTAAAGCTACACGCGAGCAAAAGCGAGTGTGCGGTCCCGCTCCCATCTCAACAAAAAACAAAACTCTCATGGCCCTCAGTACTTCACAGCTTCCGAAATTCGACACCGCCCAGTTAGTCACGATCTGGAATCAGGTCGTAGTGTTCGTAAAAACCTATCCCATCGCCATCGTAGCAGCGGTCATTGGCATCCCGCTCGCGATCCACTTTGCTATTTGGCTCATCCGGTACTGGTACGTGAGTCATGCTAAGAACGTCTACTTCCGAGTGATCCTTCCACGTGAAGACTCACAGAAAGACAAAGAAAAAGAGGTACAGAAAGACTTCAAAGAAAAAATTGCAATCATGGAACAGTGCTACCGTTCGCTCATGGAGCTTCGTGAGCTCAATATTATGAATATCATCCGAGGATGGCTTTTTGGATCCGATATCGTCTCGTTTGAGATGATGGTGGAAAAGAAGGTCATCACCTTTTACGTCGTCACGATCGAGTACTACAGCAAGATCGTCGAGAAACAGATCACCTCATTTTACCCAAATGCAGAGATTGAGCCGGTCGATCCTGTGATGATTGAGAAAAAGCCAGGCCAGCACGTCAAAGCCTTCTACGCCTACCAGCAGGAGCCATTTTGGTTTCCCGTGAAAACCTACAAGAATATAGAAAATGACCCGCTCAACTCCCTCGCCAATATCTTTACGAAGCTCGAAGAAGATGAAGTCGGCTCAATTCAAATCATCATTCGCCCAGCAGAAAAGTCATACGGAAAAAAAGCTGAAAAAATAGGTGAAGCAATTTTCCAAGGCCGAAAAGTCGATCGGAATGGCATTAAAGGAAAGATTCCTATCCTTGGACTCATCGGTGATATTTTCTTCTCATTCATCCGCAGTAAGGACGCTAAACCCGAAAAAACAGAAGACGACTGGTCTCACGGCATGGTTCGTATGATCTCCAGCAAAGAAGAAACCGCCAAGCACATCGGTGAAAAGTCCCAACAGAGCAACTTCCACGCCGCCATCCGTCTCATCGCCGTTTCGCCAACTGAGCAGCAGGCCGAGGCCATGATGAATAATATGGTGGTCGCACTCAGCGTCTTTAATGATGAAGGTTCCAATAGCTTCCAGACTCGACGTGTTGTGCCAATCGATGCGATCAACAACTGGTATATGCTCCGTAACTTTAATAAGCGTATCCTTGCAACTCGAATTTTTGGCTTCGGTGAACAGGAAAACATTCTCTCCGAAGAAGAGCTCGCAACCCTATATCACTTCCCGGATGGCAAGTATAACTTCACACCAGCGATCCGATGGATGGCCTACAAGAAGCTTCCAGCTCCAGCAGACATGCCGAACGAAGGTCTTCTCCTGGGAAATAACGTCTACCGAGGTGTGGTGAAGCCAATCTACTTCACCAAGAAAGATCGCGGAAGACACCACTATATCATTGGTAAATCTGGTACAGGTAAGTCCAGTCTCTTGAGCTACATGATCCGTCAGGATATCAAAAATGGCGAAGGTATCGCCGTTATCGATCCGCACGGCGATCTCATCGAAGATGCACTCAACTACATCCCAAAGGAACGTGTAAAAGACGTCATTATCTTCGATCCAGGTGATACTGACCGACCAATGGGTATGAATATACTTGAGGCCAAAACGCCAGCCGAGCAAGATCTCGCTTCATCACAGGCGACAGAAATTTTCATCAAACTCTTTGGTGACGAAATCTTCGGACCTCGTATCCAGCACTACTTCCGAAATGCCTGTTTGACGCTTATGGAGGATCAGGAAGAGGGTGCAACGCTCATCGATGTTCCACGTATCTTCGTAGATGAGGAGTTCCGAAACTACAAAATTTCCAAGATTAAAAACCCAGTGGTACTATCCTTTTGGAAGCATGAGTACGCCCAGACAGGCGATCGTGAAAAGCAGGAAATGATCCCGTACTTCTCCGCGAAGTTCGGTCCGTTCATCACGAACACGATCATGCGAAACACGATCGGTCAGCCGAAATCCGCCTTCAACTTCCGTGAGTGCATGGATCAGGGAAAGATCCTCCTCGTCAAACTCTCCAAAGGTAAGATCGGTGATCTCAATACCCAGCTCCTCGGTTTGATTATGGTGGCTCGTATCCAGATGGCCGCCATGAGTCGTGCCGATATGCCGGAAGAAAAGCGAAAGGATTTCTACCTCTACGTGGATGAGTTTCAGAACTTTGCCACCGACTCCTTCGCCTCAATTCTCTCTGAGGCTCGTAAGTACCGTCTCGCGCTCATCATGGCGCACCAGTACATCAGTCAGCTCGTCATCAGTAAATCTGGCTCACAGAATACGCAAATCCGAGATGCCGTATTCGGTAACGTTGGTACGATTACCGCGTTCAAGGTGGGTGCAGAAGACGCTGAGTATCTCGCCAAAGAATTTGCGCCAGTTGCTACCGAACAAGATCTCATCGGTATCTCAAACTACAAGGCCTACATTAAGTTGAACATTAACAGCACGACCTCACGACC
>JAHFJT010000027.1 GCA_023245695.1 Candidatus Peregrinibacteria bacterium
TGATCATGATCGCGATAATGATAAAAAATGGTGCACCAACGATGAGCCCGATGAGTGAGCCGACGATATCGAAGACTCGCTTAATAACTTTTCCCCAGCCATCGAGTGGCGTTGGCTTGAGTTCGATAAGTGGAATTCCGCGCATGGTGTAAATCTCAACATTCGTTCTTTGAACCTCCATCAGATCAGGAACGAAGGTGTATTTTACGTGGAGCTCGCGGCAGATTGCGAGAATTTCTGGCCCGAGTTTATTCACATCTTCGGCCTGGATGATCTGCTCGATATGGTGCTTTTGGATCAGGTTTCTAAGGTTATTCGTAGTTCCGAGGAAGTATTGTTTGTGCTCTTGTTTCGAGGTCTCCGTGATAAATCCGAGGAAGTTGTAATCGAGATGATGTTGGATTTTTTTTGTGAAGTCGCGCGCAAAATTACTTTCTCCGATGACGGCTACTCTGTATTGACCGATGCCTTTTTTGAGAAGAGATTGTCGTATGAGATGAATGATAAGTCGCTCTGTTGCGAGAAATATTGCCGTGAGAATGGTCGCATAGATCAGGACGAGACGAGAAAATGGAAAGCTTCTGATGACGAAAAAGTAGGTGATGATCACCATTATCCACGCAAAAATCATGAAGAACATTTTCGCAAGGTCCCGAGTGAGAGGGCGCGAGATTTTGAGGAGATACATCTGGTTTACTGCAAAAATGCCTATCAGAAGTGTGGCACACTTGAGGGTGAAGGCGGTGAAGCTTTCGTGTGTTGGAAGGGTCGTGATATCAAAGGGGGACTGAAACTGCGCAAAGAGGGGAAGCGTTCTCAGTTTGAGTGCGGTAAAAAATGCCGCAATCGTCAGCGCGAAATCGAGCGGAACTTTGATAATACCAAAAAAGAGTCGAATGGGTTTCATGCGAAGCTAGTCTACTGGAAAGCGGCAGCGTTGAAAAGTTTGTAATACTGGAATGCCCTCGATAAGCCGAGTTCTGTACGCTGGGGCCCGCCTTGCGGCAAGCTTCAGTGCGACGATTATCTCTCTAGGCGCGCCCTCGCGGGCGCGCTCATGCAGTGGAGAAGAGAAGGACGGTCGGAACCGACGTTGGAGCACTTTGCAGTACACGTATCCTTTCTTCCCAGCCACCTTGCACCACCTAGGGTTTACCACTGAAGTCTGGTTGCCCCGAAATCGGAGTCCCCGAGGACCTCACTCCGCCTGAAGCGGACTTTTCACCTTTCGCCTCGGTCTTGCGACCTCGGCTAGTATTGTCTCTGTGGCACTTTCCCTTGCTGTGACTTTGCGCGCATCTTGCGATGACGTGACGACACAACCGGCAGGCGTTACCTGCTAAGCGTTCCGATGGTGCTCGGACTTTCCTCCAGAGCTTTCGATTGGCACTTGTCCAACTTCAGCTCCAGCAATCGTCAAAGAACATTCCAGTACCTGGTAGTATGTACTTTTTTGGCTTGTTTGACAAGTAATGGCTTGGAATTCTAATACTGATCTATCCCCGGGGATACAATGAGCTTCAAATTTGACACCGTTTATGGATGGTTTCTCGCTTGTCCGCAAGGGATGCTTCGCTCTGCCCGGGTACAAAGTCAGCTTCAAAAAAAGCCTGCTTATGAAACAGGCTTTTTCTTGTAATTATTTCCTTAGGAGTCTCTCTAGCCAACTCCGAACTTTAGGATTGGGAGTAACAGGCGAGGTGTCAGGTTTTTTATCGCTAATGTACAGCTTATCTGTTCTCGCTCCAGTTTTTCGTTCGATTATCTCCAGTTGTGCATATCTCATATTTACATAGTCTTTGAGCCCTTTCATATTCTGAGGTGAGATTTTTTTGTCATTGTCACGCATGAATTGCTTAATCGAATCTATTTCCCTATTGATATATTCAATATCTTCTTTATCAAGAACGAGACTAGTCGCGCTTATAGCTAATGGCGGATAGTAATTTTGTATTTTTGGAAGCAATGGCTCATGCGCTCCGAGCGTGACCACTGTTTTCATCGTTGTTTTATGTTCTTGGTCGTCTAGTAGTGACATTTTGATATCAATTTATTGATGTGACTACATTTCTTGATTTTTTGTCTCATTTGTATTTGTCTTCAGCTTCCCATACTCCGTCGCGAAGAATTTGACTGCGTTGAGGCACTCGCGGGCTTTGTCGTTGGTTGGGTCGAGGATGAGGACTTTGGAGAACATGCGCATGGCACGTTCGAAGTTTTTTTCATTCATGTAGAGGACGCCAAGGTCGGTGAGAATGAGGGCGTCGTTTGGGGCGAGGTTCAGGGCGCGTTCGAGGAGAATGATGCCCTGCTGCTTCTGGCCGTTGTGGAAAATACTCCAGCCGAGGCATCGGAGGATTTCTGGGTGGTTCTGGAACATTTCGTCGGCCTTTTCGAGATATTCTATAGATGTCTTCCACTTGCCCATGCAAGAGTAGACGAAGCCCATAAGGTAGTTGCCGTTTGGACTTTCTGGATTTAAGGTGATGGCTCGGTCGAGAGCACGCTTTGCCTTCTGATATTCACGAAGGGTGAGGTAGTTGTCGGCGATCTCTTCGTAGGCGTCGGTGAAGTCGAGATCGTAGTTCAAGATACGTTCGCAAATTTTTATCGCTTCTTTGTGCTGGCCATTCTGCTTCTTAAGTTCTGCCTCTTCGAGCATTGACTGTGTGTCGTACATGGAAAGGGTTTTTATTGGTTTTTGTTTGGGATGCGTCGAATCGTGCGCTTTTTTTGCGAACCGAATCAATGTATCTGGTTATAATAGCAGATTTTTGGTTTTTTTTCAAGAACTGCGATGGGGATTTCGTGGAGAGTGTGCAAAACTCTTTTTAGTCATTTTTGAAGCTGTGTATTTTTGCCGGCGAAACACCTTCTTTAAAACATTTAAATATTTTTTGTCGATAATTTTCACTCCTGGAGCAGACTACGCCTTTTGATAATTGATTTCTTCCAGTAATTTTGGACTCAACTTGGCGTACTGGGACATTTTGAGGTGGGGATTGTTGGCGCTGCCGAAGAGCTCTTCGATGCGATGGCCGGGATTGGTTGGATCTTCGGTGAGGGCGTAGGTGTCGACGATGGAGAAGCGGCCTGTTTTTGCGGACTCTTCTTTGAGCCAGGCATTGTAGGCGAAACGGGTTTCTTTACTGCGAGAATGTTCGCCGGGTGCCATCATGGTTCCAATTTTTATGCGAGCACGTGGATTGATCCTTTTTATCACATTGAAGAGCTTGTAGAAGTTCTTCTGCATCTTTTCGAGAGGATAATTTTCAGCCATGTTGAGATTATTTCCACCACCCTGGAAGATGATAGTGTCGGCATTTTTGATGCTTTGCATCTCGTTCTTAGGAAGATTCTGAATCAGATCAGCAATACTTTCCATTCGTTTCCCCACAAAATCAAAGGCGCGAATACCTTTTTTAGCGAGACTTGGCTTGAGGCCTTGAACCTGCGAATCGCCGATGAAGACGGGGTTGTGAGTTGGGAGAGTTTCTTTTGACTCGGGCTTGAACTCTGTGTCTTGAGCTGTACTTTGTGCCATTCCTTCTCGAAGCATTGAGTGATCGCTATGTGTTTTTTCTACAACGGCTGCTTTTTTCTGGGTCGATTCACGCTCTTGTTCTTCGGCTTTTTTCATCTGTGCCGCATCGAATGGAAGGATATCTTCGTACTTGATGAAAACTTTTGTGCCGTTAAAACTCGACATATATCTGTCTTTTTCTGATCGATACTCGCCGCCGCGTGTTCCGGGTGTTCGTTTCGATTCTGTAGCGCCTGCACCTTCCCCAAACCGCACTTTGCTAATATTCGGTGGAAGTATGTGGCCGGCGCCGATGGCTTTTTGTTCGGCGAAAGCGAGTTTTCCGAAATCAAAGGTCACGCTCATGCCTTTTTCCCCAAGCTCGATATTTTTTCCTATGGTGGCGAAAAGCTCCGCTGCTGGTCGTGATCGCAGCTGTTCTTTTTTCTGATCGTCGGTCAGGGTCCTGTCGTTGTCGATTTTTGCGAGAGCTTCGGTGATCTTTTTTTGCTGCTCCGGATTTTGACGGATCGCCATGACCTTGTTCAGAAATTCTCGAAAAGCACCTTTTTTGAGGGCCTCGATGCTGTCGAGTTTTTCCAAACCTTTGAACCCAGGGATATCCTTGGGGTGTTCCAGTGTGTTGGATTGGTTTTCAGGAGAGGCCATACGGGTGAATAAGGGTTCGAGTTGGTTCGAAACGAATCCTTATAGTATAGCATATTTGAAGCCGGCTGACAATAAAGGATTTTATTTCAATCCTTTCATCTCTTCCAGAAGGAGGGCTTGAAAAACCGCTCTTGCTGTTTCTCCGTCATTGTCGTCAAAATTTAGATACTGCTTTAGAGGGAATTTACCTTCGACGTGACCGTTGAATTGGGCACACCCCAGGCCACCTTTTGAGAAGGCGATTTTTCGGATATCGGGACGCTGATTTTGTAGCCATTTGGCGATATCGAGCCCGCTTGTACTTTCATAATCTCGGCTTCCTTCTGCGAGAGGTTGGTAACCTTCGCTACTCAAATTTCGGTCCAGAAAAATCAGCCTGATCACTCGGTTGCGAATCATGTCCATGGCTTCGTCGAGAGTTGAAGGAGCTTCAATCTTCCAATCCTCGGGTAAGTGAGGCTCGATGAGACGCACGGCAATATCCCGAAATTCTGATTCGTCATCAACGACGAGGATCGTTTGTGTAAGGTCGGGGGCATTCATTGGGGCCATGTCGAGCGCTAAAAAGAGGTTATTTTAGCATTGTTTTTTACTAAGTCAAATTTCTCCCTACATGAGACTGTTGAGATACGCTTTCAGCTCTGGACCGAGCTCGGGACGAGCGAGGGCAAAGTCAATCGTAGCTTTGATAAGGCCGAGTTTGTCACCGGTGTCGTAGTGACGGCCCTCGACTTCGTAGCCATAAATCGCTTGCGATTTTCCGAGTTCCCGAAGCCCGTCAATCAGTCGCAATTCGCCGTCAGGGTGGCTGGCATTGGCTTTTTCGAGGGCAGCGATAATCTCAGGTGTGAGAATGTACTTGCCGATGATCGCAAGATTGGATGGAGCGTCTTCGGGTTTTGGTTTCTCGACGAGCGTGTCAATCTGGTGAAGACGACCTTCAGAAGTTTTTGGACCGATAATCCCATACAGGTTACTTTTTTGCGCCTCGATTTTTTCGAGGGCGAGAATGCAGGACTGTTTTTTGTAGTAGACGTCGAGGAGCTGTTTGGTGGCTGGTTTTGGGCCAGAGATGATGTCGTCACCGAAGAGCACGACGAATGGATCGTTCCCGATAACTTCTTTCGCACAGAGAATGGCATCACCATCGCCTTTTGGAAGAGCCTGGCGGACATAGATGAACTTGGCGAGTCGTGAAATTTTTCGGATGTCTTTCAGGAGATTGTGTTTTCCTTTCTCCACGAGATTGTGTTCGAGCTCCCATGAAGAGTCAAAATGATCTTCGATCGCACGCTTGCCACGACCCGTCACGATAATAATCTCGGTGATGCCAGAATCGACGGCTTCCTCAACGAGGTACTGGATGACCGGCTTATCGACGATCGGGAGCATCTCTTTTGGCTGTGACTTGGTAGCGGGAAGGAATCGAGTTCCAAATCCTGCGGCGGGGAAGACGGCTTTTGTAATTTTTTTCATAAGGGTTGGAGTCGGTACAAGTTTACGTTTTGATGCGAATAACTTTGGTCTGGAGTTTCTCGACTTTCGGTATAGCGATGCGAAGAATTCCGTTCTTGAATGCGGCGCTTATTTTTACAGAATCGGCGGAGGCTGGCAAGACGATTGATCGAGAAAAGTCCCCCCAGAAGCACTCTTTCGTGAGATAATCTTCTTCAGGAACTTTGTCTTCGAGGCGCCGTTTTCCTTTGATGGTGAGGACCTCGTCGGTGACGGATATGTTGAGATCGTCTTCGGTGACACCTGCGATGGCTGAGAGGATAATAATCTCGGCGTCAGTCTGGTAGATGTCGAGGGCGAGCTGGCCCTCTTGTTCATCAGGGTTTCCGATAGGGGTCGATTTTGGCATGGGTGAGGTGAGTGAGGGGGGGATAATGTAGGAGCGGGGACGAGAGCTGTAGCCTTCGGCTACATAGCCTTTTTCTCGGCGTCTTTTTTCTGTTCTTTTTTCATCTCCAATTCTGGAGATGGGAAGTGCTTGAGGAAGTCTTCACGGCTGAGAGTCTCTTTTTCGAGAAGTTCCTTGGCGATACTCTCCATAATAGTTTTGTTCTTCATGATTGTGTCCTTTGCACGCTTGTAGGCGCCGTCGACGTATGCATTTATGCGCTCATCAATTTTCTGAGCCATAGCCTCTGAATAATTTTTTGTGTGTCCAAGATCTCGTCCGATGAAGATTTCGTGATTCTTTTCACCGTAAATTACCTGTCCGAGATCACTCATACCATATTCGGTGACCATACGTCGTGCGATGCCAGTGGCCTTCTCAAGGTCGTTTGATGCACCAGTCGTGACATCACCAAAGAAGACTTCTTCTGCGCAGTAGCCTCCAAGGAGAGATGCCATTTCATCCATGAACTTGGCTCGAGCGACGAGGTGCTTGTCCTCATCTGGAACAAACCAGGTAACTCCGAGAGCCATGCCTCGTGAGACGATGGAGATCTTCTGAACTGGATCGCAGAACTCCGTGAGATGTCCAACGATCGCGTGACCGACTTCATGGAAGGCAGTGAT
Source organism: Candidatus Peregrinibacteria bacterium (assembly GCA_023245695.1). Taxonomy (GTDB): domain Bacteria; phylum Patescibacteriota; class Gracilibacteria; order UBA1369; family UBA12463; genus CALREA01. The sequence goes on from JAHFJT010000027.1 coordinate 6,722, forward strand.
CTTCTTTTCTTTGTCGTTGAGAACACGTGACTTACGCTCAGGTCCGAGGAGAACTTTCTCGATGGATTTCTCGAGATCATCCATCATGATGATCTTTCGGTTGTGTCGAGCGGCGAGAATAGCTGCCTCATTCATGAGATTTTCGAGATCGGCTCCAGAGAAGCCAGGCGTGTGCTTACCAATTTTTTCAAGGTTGATTTTGTCATCGAGTGGCTTGTTTCTGCCGTGAACCTTGAGAATAGCGATACGATCATTGAGATCTGGAAGATCGACGATCACACGACGGTCGAAGCGTCCTGGACGGAGAAGTGCTGGATCGAGAATGTCGGGACGATTGGTTGCGGCCATGACAATGACATTAGTATCTTTTTCGAAACCATCCATTTCTGTGAGGATCTGATTGAGCGTCTGTTCACGTTCGTCGTGACCTCCACCCATACCAGCACCGCGGTGTCGACCGACGGCATCAATTTCATCGATGAAGATAATGCATGGTGCGTTGCGTGCTGCCTTTTTGAAAAGATCTCGAACGCGTGATGCACCGACACCTACAAACATTTCGACAAACTCAGAGCCAGAGATTGAGAAGAACGGGACACCCGCCTCACCTGCAACGGCTCGTGCGAGCAGTGTTTTACCCGTACCTGGATTACCTACGAGCAAGACTCCCTTTGGAATCTTCGCGCCAATCTCCATATATTTCCCCGGATTTTTCAAGAAGTCGACGATCTCGACGAGCTCTTGCTTGGCCTCTACGGCACCTGCAACATCTTCAAAAGTTGTCTTTCCTTTTTCTTTGTCGTAGACCTTGGCCTTACTCTTGCCGAATGACATGGCTTGATTGTTGCTACTCTGTGCGGAGCGCATCATGTAGGCGAGGACGCCGACGATCAGAATGATTGGAAAAGTGCTCATGAAGAGATTGAGCCAGAAGTCACTTGAATCATTTGGAACGACGTCGATGGTGAGTTGTGCAACCTGATCTTTGGTCACCCCACCTTTGTCGAGAAGATCGTAGATATCTGAAGAGGGTTCTTTGTAGGCGAACTCTTTACTTCCGTCTGTTCGGATGGCCTCAAGCCGATTTTTTACGACGCTGATGGTCTCAATTTTTCCTTCTTTTACTTGTTGAATGACGGAGTTGAGACTGATTTTGGTCATCACCTCGTCATTTTTTGACCAGAGGAGAAAACCTGCGCTCACAACAAGCGCGATGATAATTAAATAGAGGAAGCTATTTTGTCGTCTTGGTGGCAATGAAGGAGTATCGTTCATAAAATGGTGTGGTAAATGGATGTTCGTAAAGACTCCGAGAGTCTGCGCTATTTCAGTTTACTCTTTTCAGGCATTTTCATCCAGGATCTGAATTTCAATCACCGGTGACTCAAAAAGCTTTGGGTCAGCGCCTTTATCGATGCGGTATCGTCCCACAGCGACAATTCGTCCGTTCTCGTCGACGATGATTGGGATGTTTTTTCGCATGTCTCTGCGGATTTTTTTGTCTACAAAAAAATCCTGCACTTTTTTACTTCCCTCCATGCCCGCTGGATGGAATCGATCTCCGTCTTTTACAGATCGGATGTAAAACTGATTATCTGGTTTGCGTAAGCTAATGTAGACGGCATTCTTTTTCGTCTTCTTTGGGATTTTGTTGTGGATACGCGTGATGATTTTTCCTCCTGGAAAGCTCAAGCTTCCAGGCATCGGCAGAAGAATGATCTCCTCGGTAAGATGCGGTTTTTCGTACGATTTTTCTTTCTGAAAATGAGCCTTTCCATAGGAGATGCTCAGGCTCAGTCGGTTGCCCAGAATCTTTTCACTGCCGGTTCGTTCTTTTTGAATAAGATCGAGAAAGTCCGTGATCTGATCGCCACTGAGCTGTTCGGTTGAGCCATGAAAAATTTCATAGATCGACTGAATAATACTTTTTTGCAGTGTTGGAAAAAGTCCCTTGAGCGGACTGATTGGGCAGGTCACCTCGTTGCCAGAGATCTGACAAAACTGTTTTATAAAATCGAGCGCAAGGAAGCTGAGCATCTCGTCGATCTCTGCAAAGTAAAAACTTTTCTCGTGGAAACTGCTTCGGAAACTTGGATTGAGTTTTTCGATGACCGGAATGAGAATATGACGAATGTAGTTGCGTGTAATAGTCGTGTCTTTGTTCGTCGCATCTTCTCGGAATGGAATGTTTTTTCGTTCACAGTAGTCGAGAAGTTCTTCTTTTCCGAAGTCGAGAATCGGACGAATCATCCCTTTCGTAATCATCTGGATACCACTCAATCCTCGCACGCTTGAGCCACGAATCATGTTGAAGAGCATCGTCTCAACATTGTCGTCTCGGTGATGCGCGGTGAGAATATGAGTCGCGGCATACTGCTCTCTCAGTCGGAAGAAAAAGGCTCGTCGCACATCTCGTCCTGCTTCTTCGAGGGTGAGTTTTTGACTCTTGCTATATGCGAGAATATTCACGCGTTCGACTTCGCACTCGAGCTTGTATCGTTTGGCCGTACTTCGAACGAGTTTCTCGTCGAGGTCGCTCGCCTTGCCGCGAAGTTGGTGATTCACATGGGCGACGATGAGGCGAAGAGGGTAACTCATAGAGATTTTCTTGAGCAGCGAGAGGAGCGCCATCGAGTCTGATCCGCCAGAAACTCCGACGATCAGGGTACTGTTTTCTTCGCAGTAGTGCTCGATAATCGACTCTACGGTGTTTTCGAGAATATGGGTGACATCTTCCATTCGCTTCGTTTTTTTCGTCTGTTTTTTGATAGGTTTCATATGGCGAGTTTGGGGTTTGCGTTTACAAGACTAATGAGGAGATCGATGTTGTCGTTGGGAGCTGCCTGATTTGGAATCACTTTTCCGCACTGTACGCACTGATGTACGATAATGTAACTAGATTTCCGTCCGAGGCAGACCGTCGCTGGCTTCATGAGGCCTTGGCAGGTGCTGAGGCGATCGCCTGGAACCTGGTCGTCGACGTGGAGGGAATAGAGACACTGGGCACAATGATTGAGGGGTTTTCCGGAAAGGACGAGATTCTCGGTTTGACAGTGGGTACAGACGAATGGATCTTTGCGGGCTATAAGCCGCTTTCGAAGCTGGGATTGCTCCACGGGAGGATGGGACGGCCGTTTTTTATTCCTACTTGCCACTAGCTTCAAAATTTGGTATAATACTATGAAATAAATATAAAACCTTATCTATGTCCAATTCCTACGTCTCGGATCCGGCTTCTCCTCCTCGTCATCCAGCTTTGTCTTTCTTTGTTTTAGCCGTAGTTTTGAGTTTACTCTTTTTGGCCTACCTCGTCTACCTTTTCGTGGCACAGGTATCAGTGAAAAAGGAAGTTGAAACCTACCAGCAAGAGACCGT
>JAHFJT010000155.1 GCA_023245695.1 Candidatus Peregrinibacteria bacterium
AACTATATAAAGTGCGAAGACCTTATATCATACTTCTCTGGCAATGTCAGCTTTTTTTCGAGTAGAACAGGGGCACGGGGACCGCCATTATGGCGCTACAGAAGAAGACACGGATGAACTCGTCTGAAAGGCCTTATAAAACTCTTCATCATAATATTTTTTGATCGCGTCAACCACGCTCGCGTAGGGATACACGCCCGTCATCGTCTGTGACCCTTTGAGAAGAGAAACCTTGATCATCGAAATTTCATTTCGCGCAAGATTTACTGTGAAATCCACCAAGATCTGACTCTTATCAAGTGGCAACTTTGCGCCATGAACCAGAAAGAGCTTCTTACCATAATCAAGGGTCTGTATCTGTGAAATATTCAAACTAAAGGTAAGCTCCTGAAGCTTCTTCAAAAGGAACAGTTTAGCTACCTTCTCCACGCGAGTCTCGCCGGGGGCAGAAGTAACAGGTGCAGCGGAAAAAGCAGCATCTTGCTGAGGCTTCACGCGAAAAATAGTTTTCAATTTGTCGAGAGGAATCGATGCAGTAAGAATCGTCTCGTTATAGACTTTCACATCGGAGATCAAACTTCTATCGCGATCATAGATACCGCTAAACGGAATACTATTATATTCTGCCGACTCAATAAAAATCTGAGACTGATCCTTGTCGAGAAGTGGAGAGATCTTCAAATTCTTCACATCCACAGCAGCAAAAGCTGTCTGCATATCGGCAAGCGTAGCCTTGGAATCAGCCGAAGTTAACGGAATCGTACCGAGCAGACCTTGCTGAAGAGTACTAATCTCCGCTACATCTTTTTTATTTTTCAAAAATGCCGTGAATCGCTCCTTGTGCGTTGAGCCATAGATCTTCGACTCGACAAAATCAGAGCTATTAAGGTACTGCCAGAAGTCTTCCTGTGCATCGAGATTATCTTTGAAATACTTCGCAACGGCCGTATCGGTCTGATACACCGCATTGGAGATATCCGAAAGGAGTCGGAACAAAACCGAGCTCGCATCATTCACGGAAATTTTCTCTGCAAAGAAGAAGAGACGAAGCCTCTTCATAAGCTCAATCTTAGATGCAACGAGAGTCTGGTTCTCCTCATCCTTATCTCGACCCTCTGGCAAAAGGCTCAACCACTGAGACTCAAGATCAAACTTATTCTGAAAATATGCCTCACGATAGAAAAGTGGATCCTTGAGGTAAAGCTGGGTGAGAAGCTGGTTTTCTTCTGCGAGTACGCTTGGGTGCTTTGTAATATCCGTCGAGTACGCGGTAAAAATCTTATGGAATGCCGAGAAGTAAGCCGTCAAAAGATCCCGGGTCTCCGAACTATCGAAGGCGAGCGACTGATAAACATCGAACAAATACGAACGAATCAGCTCAGAGGCGCGAATATAGGAAATTTTGTAACCAGAGCTATTGAGAGAAAGAAGTGTATTTCGAAGCTCTGATCGAACACGGAAAAGTGTTCCATCTTGAGGAATGAAAATACCGCAACTATGGAAACGATCCCATAGCCCATCGCTTACCAAGGAAAGAAGCGTAAGATTCCCATTCATATCCTGAAGCTTTGCCTTAAAGAGACTCATTCGCACATCCCCTTTTTCTTGCTGGGAGGTAGCATAGTAAAAAATAGCATCGTCGAGATGAACAAAGAGCTCATTCACCACCTGAAGACTCTTTCGAGCAGGATCAAAGGTCAAAAGTGAGCGCACCTGATGGATAGAATCCATCACCGAGGTAAAAAAACTATTCGGATCCGACACAGTAAGTCCTCTCGTCTTGATCGCATCGATCGTTCGCTTGAGCATATACTCGCGGCGATCATTATCTTTGGAGTACTGCGACTGGAACCAGGTATTATGACTAAGCGTATCCGCAGAAACCGGTCCATACTGAAACTCTTTTACAAGTTTAGAGTAGAGGAGTTTCTCGAGTTTTGGCTGAATCTTCGAGAGCGCTACTGAGAGCTGATTGCCCTCCGTAACCAAAACGCTATTGAGGATTGCCGGAGTAGATATCGGTTTTTCAATGGGGAGGAACAAGCTCACTCGAACTGAGTTTCTCGCACCAAAAATAGTAACGACACCATTCTTCAAAGTGATATCCATCGCGTTATCATCCGAATCAGCGACGACTCCACCTAAGACTGAGACCGAAATGGGATGAAAGGCGCCCTGCGTGGTAACCCAAGCCTCCCCCGAAGTAAGAACGAGATAGTAGCGATCATCTTTGGTTACTGGAGTAAAAAGTTCGACGGTCGTCTTTTCGGCAAGACGCACCTCGCCTCCTCCTGGGAATGTGAGCCGCACACCACCTATATCCCGGGAAGTGATACGGTCCCCGCTCAAAATCTCCTCCGAACTAGAAATCTCACGAGACTCCGAATTATCATGCTTCTGAATATCAGCCTTACTGCCTGTATCCAAAACAACCAAAACCTCATGCTGGTCATCCACGCCAAATCCACGAACCTCGGAAAACGAGCCGAGACTTCCCCAGACAAAACTGAGGCTCAAAAGAGCAAGAACGAGCTGGTGAATGAGTTTTTTCATAAATCTCTACATTATACCAAAAAAACTGGCTTTGGTCAATGAAGCCAGGTTGCTATGCGCAGCTTCAAATAGTACAGTAGGAACACGGTTTTTATCCCCTTATTGATCAGCTT
>JAHFJT010000156.1 GCA_023245695.1 Candidatus Peregrinibacteria bacterium
TACGGCGAGATCGACATCGTAGCCATGAAAAATGGCATCATGCACATGTGTGAGGTGAAAACCCGCACCAACGCAACCTTCGGCACTCCAGAAGAAGCTGTCAATTGGAAAAAGCTTCAGAAGCTGAAAAAAACGATACAATGCTACCAGCAGCAGTTCGGCTACGCACGCTGGCAACTCGACGTAATCGCCATCTACCTCGCGCCATCACCGAGTTTTCGCCTCGTGCGACTCACTCACTACAAAAATATCCCCCTGCCCTAATCCCATGGAAAATCGCAGCATCGCGCTCTATACCCTCATCGCCATCGTTCTTTTGGGACTGGGATATGGAATTTGGGTGGGCATCATCAATAAAGGTACGATTTCTGTGAAAAGCATCGCCCCATTTTCTCTTCAGCTCGACCGAGAACCCGTATTGACCTGTCAAAGCTCGCCATGTGAGATTCGAGTAAAGGCGGGTATCCATGGGATAACCATTCAGAAGACTGGCTACATCGAGTACACCAAAGCCGTCGACGTTCCTCGCGGACAAAAAACTGAGGTCGCCGTGGAGTTGGAGAAAATCGTGAAGGCCGAGAAGGCAAAATCGAGCATCGCCATTCCTTCCATAAGGAATCCCTTTATATTGCAAACCGATAAGACGCAGGGGCTACAATCTTTGGTGAAAAAAAGCACCACAAAAGACGGATCAAAAGACGAGGTGATCGCCTACTTCGCGCGACCATTCGAGCATCCATCCATCATGACGACGCCCGACGCCTCGCTCGTCTGGATCGTCAATCGTACCAACGCAACCTCCGCATCCCTCGCAGAAACCTCAATCTACCAAATCGCCGTGCAGCCAAAAACGCGTACGCTCATCTACACCACATCAGAAGATGTCCATGGAATTTCCGCATCACCAAGTGGAAAAATGCTGGCCGTAATTCTGGCGAATCGGGTCGACCTCGTAGACACGGGATCAAAAATTTCTCTCGCCATGACCGCACAGGTGAGCAGCGAAAAACTCTTTGCCTGGAAAAACGAAAAAAGTTTTTTCTATGCGGAGAGCCTAGGCGGATCCGCATTCCTCAAGCGCGCCACCCTCGAAAATCCTGGAAAACCAGATACGATCCAGGCCTGGAAAAATACTGACGAGACTATTATCCAGCTCTCGCACGACGTCGCAAACAGTCGACTGATCGCGAAGGGGGTAAGCGCAGACTACGTGGTCGCGTATTAGAAGAATGTTTCTTGTGCGGGAGGAGGTGGGTATCTAAAAGTGCCTCAGAGCGTTGTATATCAAATCGCTATCGAATCGATATGCATCTGTAGTGCAGATCGATATACAATCGTTTTTGGGCATTTTTCAACACGGCCCCACCGCGAGGAATGTACTGCGAATCGCAAGCGGGACGCGCGATTTGCAAGCAGGAACGGGCGGCTGCATCTTGCGATGCATCATGTCAGAAAAAGTTCAAAAATTATTCAAGTTTTATTCAACGGTTTGTTAGATTCGACACGTATGATGGGCTCATGCCGGTCACTATTTCAACCATACATAACGTTGGGCTCGAAGGAAGAATGATCCAGGTGGAAATTGATATCTCCGCTGGACTTCCCTCCTGTACCATTGTTGGTCTCGCTGATACTGCGGTGCTAGAAGCGCGGGAACGGATTCGTTCGGCGATCAAGAATAGCGGATATGTTTTTCCGCCAACTCGCAAAACGATCAGTCTCGCGCCAGCAGATGTCAAGAAACATGGGCCGGCATTTGATCTCGCTATGGCCGTTGGTTTGCTCGCCGCCTCCAAGCAACTTTCTCTGGGTAGTTTTCAGGGGGTGCTGCTCGGCGAGCTTTCGCTTAGCGGTGAAGTCCGCGGCGTTCCAGGAATTATTCCACTGCTTTTGTCTGCAAAAAAGCACGGCGTGACACAGGTCATTATTCCCGAAGAAAATGCACGCGAGGCCAGTATTATTGAAGGTCTCGATGTGCGCGCGGTCTCCACATTGCGTGAAACGGTGAATGGATTGAGTGGAAAAGAACCGCTCAGAAACATCTCACGTGAAAGTCAGATCGCATCATCCTCTTCAGGTGCGCTAATGCAAAATTCATCTGATCCCTTCGCCGGAATCATTGGGCAAGAAAAAGCCAAACAGGCGATCGCGATCGCGGCAGCAGGCCATCACCATATTCTTTTATCCGGCCCGCCAGGTGTGGGGAAAAGTCTCCTCGCGCATGCCATCTCGCAACTCCTGCCGCCGCTCTCCCCCGACGAGTTCCTTGAAGTTGCTTCCCTCCACTCTCTCCGTGGCATCAATCTTCTCACCACCTCCAGGCTCAGCCAGTCAACCCTCCATTACCAGCCCCGACCCGTCCGTGAAATTCACCACACCTCCTCCCTCGCGGCCATCATTGGTGGAACCTCCGAACTCCTCCCCGGTGAAATTTCTCTCGCCCACCGCGGTGTCCTCGTCCTCGACGAAATCTCCGAGTTTCCACACGATCGCATCGAGTCACTTCGCCAACCCATTGAAAATGGGGTCATTACACTCACTCGCGCCTCCGGAAGCGTGACCTACCCGTGCAAGTTTCTCATGCTCGCCACTACCAACCCGTGCCCTTGCGGATT
>JAHFJT010000157.1 GCA_023245695.1 Candidatus Peregrinibacteria bacterium
CCTTTTGCATACACCACTCAGAAAGTTGGCGTCGAGATCTCGTATGAAGTATTCGACGGTGGCTATCAACCCACCCCAAACATACACGTCTATACCGGCAGAGGCGAATACGCTTTCATCAGCCATGCGGATCTCCATGCGCATACCTCTAAAGTTGGTCCGCATAAAGCAATCGTGTGGATTCCAGCAAATCTACTCAACGAGGGCCCGTACCTTATCAGCGTAGCTGTCTCGACCATGAAGCCGCTCGTCATTCATGCCCACGACCGTGAAGCCCTCTCTTTTGAAGTGATTGAAGACGTAATCGGTGAAAAAGTCTCAGACTTCAACCATCGCATTCCAGGCGTAGTGCGACCACATCTTAAGTGGGAAGCAAAGTAATTCACCAGAAGCACGACCACCATGTACCAAATGTTTGAAGAAGGAATAAAGGTGTCCAAGGAAAGTCCGATGGCCAAATTCCATCTGGGGAAATTCGCCCATCTCGCAAAAGGCGACTTTACGCTCATAGAGGCACGTATCAATTTCAAAGGCCTCGAGAAAATCCGCGCTGCCAATCCGAATGAGAAAATCGTCTACCTAGAAATAGAGGAACCGAACCGATTCAACTCTTGGGACAAAGCTTTCCGCCGTGAGGAGTACGAGAATTATTTCTACAAAATATTCAGCCTCTGTCCCTACACAACCAAATGGCTTAATGAAAAAGAAAAGTCGCACCGTCGCACTACCATCTTCTACCCTTTTGACGAAGCATACATTCCTGCAAAAACCGAAAAGAAGTACGATGTGATCTATGTCGGAAATATTCTCGCTGGTGAAATCGAACGAAACGTAGAAACACTTCGCAAATTCAACTACCGCCTCGTGGCAGACTATATGCCGAATGGAGCAGTCACTGACCTTAATGTAAGCTACGAACAGAAGCTCAAGCTCATCTCTGAGACCAAAATCTCCATAGTCCACAATGTGCTCATCCTTGGTGGCCGCTACATCAATGCGATCCAGGGCACGAAAGACTGGGAGCAGAACGCGGCGTGGAGAGAGGTGCCTCGAAAGCACTGGTGGAGTCTGGTATGGAATCGCCTTAGTAAGCGGGAATACCTTGTGCCACAGATCAAAACCCGCATGTTTGAAGCAGCCTTTGCTCGCTCCCTCATTCTTTGTCGCAGAGATCCTTTTAATGAGATTGAGCGCTTCTTTGTCCCGGGTAAAGAATTTGTGTATTATGAAGATGGCAAGCTAGAAGAAAAAATCCGTGAAATTCTTGCTCACTACGAAGATTACCTCCCCATCATCGAAAATGCTTTCAAAAAAGCGACCGCCGAATACACCACAAAACGTTTTTTTGAGGAATTCCTAAGAGACCTTACATAAATAACCTTACACGACCATGAAAAAACGTATGAACGCAAAAATCAATTATTGGATCGGCTACGCAAAATTTGTGGGAGAATTTTTCGCCTTTCGCGATCGTTCTCGGAAGTCTGGTCGTGAATTCGTGCCAAGGTGGTCTGAACGGCGCGCTCTTCTGAACTACAAAACTCCCGACACAAAAGTGGATCGACACTACGTATTCCACACCGCATGGGCCGCTCGAGTACTTGCCCAGACTCGGCCGGTATACCACGTAGATATCTCTTCCACCCTCTATTTTGGTGCAATGGTGTCGGCTTTCGTGCCTATTAAATTCTACGACTATCGCCCGGCACAGATGGACCTGAAAGGGCTCGAATGTGGTAAAGAAGACCTGCTCCACCTTTCCTTCCCTGACAGCACTGTAGCGTCTATCTCCTGCATGCACACCCTAGAACATGTCGGCTTGGGTAGATATGGCGACACAATGGATCCGAATGGCGATATTAATGGTATCAATGAAATAAAGCGCGTCACCAAAAAAGGCGGCGATATCCTCTGTGTCGTACCTGTCGGCAAGCCAAACATCATCTTCAACGCTCACCGCATCTATTCATACGAGCAAATTATAAAATACTTCGATGGCTGCGAGCTGAAAGAATTCGCACTCATCCCCGATGACGCAAAAGACGGCAACCTCGTCTACGGAGCCACAAAAGAAATGGTGGCTCAGCAAACCTACGGCTGTGGCTGCTTCTGGTTTAAGAAAAAGTAGCCAAAAAACTACACCGAAACACAAACACCCATGATTCCATTAATGAAAAATACTTTCTTGAATGAGCGCGAGACGCGAGAGGCTCTCGCTGACTTTATTTTGAAGACAGACAAGCTAAGTATGGGAGAGAAGTGTGCAGAATTCGAAAGAGCATTCGCAAAAAAACAAGGGCGCAAAGAAGCGATACTCTTCAATAGCGGAGGAAGTGCAAACCTCGCACTCCTCCAAGCGTTAAAAAATCTCGGCAGACTCGGAGATGGCGACGCTGTAGGTTTCTCAGCCCTCACATGGTCTACAAATGTCATGCCAATCATACAGCTCAATATGAAAGCGGTACCAATCGATTGCGATCCGAACACTCTAAATGTAATGTCGAGTCAGCTTGAGAAAAGAATCAGGGAGTGCGGCCTCAAGGCAATTTTTCTTACAAATGCCCTTGGCTTCGTCGGCGATCTGGACAAAATCGATAAGGTCTG
>JAHFJT010000028.1 GCA_023245695.1 Candidatus Peregrinibacteria bacterium
GCTACGACGGCGTGTTTTGGGAACGGGGCGTGCGAACGTGCCAACCTGCGGTTGGCATAGCGAGGGGATTCTAGCAAAGAATTGGGGAATGTAAAAGAGTGGGGTGGTTTTTTCTGCTGTTTAGCTTTGGAATGGGAGTTTTGGTTGACGTTTGGTTGCTAAAGTTTTAGTCTGGCTTCTTCTAAATTTGATACGTGTATGCACTTTTGGCCTCATGAGAAGAAACACGATTTTGCGGAGCTTACGAAGCCTTCTTTGGGTCTGGAGAAGCTCGGAAAGCACAGGCTTTCCGAGGCAGATACGAAGCTTATCGTTGATTTACGAGCAGATGTCCTGATTCGAAATACGATTGAAAAGGCGCTCATGTGTATATCAAAGTATCATCCGCAGTTTGATCTATGGCGTGGTGATACGAAGGTTGCTGGTGTACTGAAGTCAAAATATGCCAATGTTGCGACACTTCCGGAAAGACAGCAGCCCCCTGTGCTTGTAAATTTTGCGATTGAGATGCGGAAAATTATGGGTGAGTTTCAGCAGTTTCATCGATTTGTGGCTCCAGAACGGGATGTGAACTCCTTCACGCTTTTTGAACTTTTTGATCTGTATGATCTTCTGATTGATCACCGAGAAGCTTTTTCATCAGGCAGCTTCCATCGTCCACTTGGAAATATTTCTGTCCCTGTTGGTACACCATTTTTGCCAACGCACGAGCCGCGAAATCACACTCTTGATGAAGTAATTCATGATTTTCTTCCGGGGCTGGATGTGAGTACGTTCGCTTTTACTCCTTCCTTAAATCCCGTTGCGGCCTTTGTTGCAAAGCTTCGTGATGTGCCATTGGCGTACTCTCCGGCGAATCTTCGGACGTATCTGCCCATTCTAGAGAACGAGATTCTTCCGGGGTTGGAGAAGGCTCTCCTCCGCTTCTCAGCTCTTCGACCGGAGGCCATTGTAGAAAATCTTATCGTGGTTCGGAAAAATCTCATGACAGCTCTTGAGGTGCCTGCGCCAAGTCCAAAACAGAGGGATCTCGAAATTGAGCGGATTGTGGCGTGTGATTTGAGCGACTGTCTTCTGGCAATTCAGTCCTCCTTTGATGTCCGTCGTCAGCTGACGACGTATATTGATGCCTTAAAGCACGCGGTACACTTTGTTACTGAAAGTCTTACTTTGTCTGATCCTGTTCAGTTTCCTCATCGAAAGCAGCTTTTCCAGGAGAGTCTTCGTGATGTTCAAGATGGGATCCGTCTCGACTCGGCTCTTCGGCTTCATGCGATGACGGATATTGAGTTCGTGGAGACCGAGCCCTTTGTCGGATCGGGCGTTCGGGATTTTGTTTTAGATTATGATTGGATGCCACCACCCGTTTTCCGTAGAGCTTCCTCATCGTGGTGGCAACGAATGGGCGACTAAAAACGAGTTTGTCCTCAGTAGCACCCTATGCTATCCTAGGCTGGCTCGGCTTAGCTTTATAAAGCTTGCCCGAAGCATTTTCCGGCTTTCTCTAGGGGCGTGGTGAAGTGGTATCACGTCGGTCTCCAAAACCGCAGTTGTGGGTTCGATTCCCTCCGCCCCTGCCATATATTGACATAGTACATAAACTGTTCTATTATAACAGTCTTATTTATCATATGCGCGAAATTCCATCCTCATTTCCGGATGTGCAGCCAGTCACTATCAAAAGTTACCCTGGGAGCTCAGCCCTCTTGGGTGGAGTAGGATATCTCATTACCGAGAGTCATTTTGGCTTGAAGTGGGAAGGCGTGGGCTACGCATTAGCTCCAGATCAGAGCGGTGAAGATTTGCTACGAATTTCTTCTATTGGCACGAAGGGAAAAGTTTCATATGAATATTTTTGGTGCTTAGGGCTTGTGGGATTTGGTAGAAAAAACCAAGAAAATATTTCTTTTCTTTCTCATGGAAAGGATAATACGGAGCCTCGTATAATGGCTCATTATCGAGATGCTATTCGGAGACTCCTCGATACCTCTGATCCTGAGACGTGTGATTTTGTGATTTTTGGTGGTGAACACAATATTCCTGGTGCGAATCTTACGCAGGGTACTTTGCATGCTTCGCTAGAAACTCAGTCGCGCCTTGTTCAGTTAGTTTGTGAGGAGACTCAAGGGTTGGTGAATCCTATAGTTATCCCTCCATCTGAATTGGATAATGGTGATACAGATCTTTGCGGTAAGTCGATATTGGTTGAAACGCCTACTCGTAATATTCACCTATTCGAGAGTCTGGTTCACCAACATGATGGTAGATTTGCTCAATATACTGAACCAGAGTATCAGCCTCCGCACAAGAGGGCGCATCGATATTGACTCTCTCTTTCCAAGAGCGTACTATTCAAATACTTATTTGAATATAAGAATATCTATGGAGCCACTGACGCCCAAAGAAATTGAGCAACGAGCGCGAATTATTGCGCTGGTGGGGGATAACGCCAGAATCCGGATTATACGCCTGCTTTTTATGCAGAAGCGTGTGAATGTGTCGGATATCGCTGAGCACCTGGGAATGAGTATGGCGTGCACGTCGCACCATCTTCAGCTCCTCAAAGACAATGGTATTCTTGATTCTCAGAAAGAAGGCGTCACGATTTTTTATTCTCTCGTGGACGATCCCTATATCAAAAAATTTAAATCATTACTTTTTTAATTTTCTCTTTTTATGGCAAAGATTCAGGTTATTCTCGGAAGCACCCGTCAGGGTCGAAGCGGCGATAAGGTGGCAGCATGGGTGATGAGCGAGTTGGCGAAAGTGCCAGGCGCTGAGTACGAACTTCTCGATTTGCGTGAGTGGCCGTTGCCGTTTTTTGATGAGCCAGTAGGCCCATCGATGGCTCCAGGAAAGTTCACAAGCGAAGAAGCGAAACGTTGGTCTGCAAAAATTCAGGAGGGCGCTGGATATATTCTCGTCACACCGGAGTACAACCATAGCTTCCCAGCGGTCCTGAAAAATGCGCTCGACTATCTCTATGCTGAGTGGAATAACAAGCCGGTTGGATTTGTGAGCTACGGTGCCTTTGCTGGTGGCGCACGTGCATCTGAGCATCTCGTTCAGGTCGTGAACGAACTCAAGATGATTCCTGTCCGTCAGCGTGTCGTGATCCCTACCATTTGGGCTGCATTCAACGAACAGGGTGAGCTTGCGGCAGGCGATATGCATGCCAAGAATCTCCAGACGATGGTTCAGGAGATGATGCCGTTTGTGAAGTAGTATATTTTGTTGCTTGTCATTAATTTGTAGAGTATCTTTCTACAATCTATATATGGCCACATAAAGCCTTAATATGCGGTTTTTTTAGAATTTTCTTTAACATTGTTGACCATAATTGTCGATAGATTTAAGATGAAGCTCGGGATCTTTTTATATTTTCTTCTTTATGGCTAAATCTGCAGTTCTTGATCATGGCCGCAACGATGCTGCTGCTTTTCGATCCGATGCCCTTCCGTTGACAGACCATCGTTTCTCTGTAAATCGCCAACCTCATTTATCGCTTCTTGCTCCCGTTCATCACAAAGAAAACTTACCACTTACTCCTCAGGAGCAGAGGGTTCTCAAGGAGCGTTTTTTTCGTGATTCAGAGATCTCTTCGCAGTTGAGTGCTATCATGATGAATCTTACTCCTGAGGTTATGCGATCACTGGAAGTAATGATTCAGGCCCGGAAAAATGGAAGATCGCACAATCGGGAAAATCTTGATCTTTTCTGTGAGGATTCCCGAGAAATATTTTCAACTCTTGATCAGCTCGGTGTTAAAATTTTTGCATTGCCGGAGGGTCGGGCATCATTCCGAGAATGCACGGCTTCAGATTTTTTCTCCATGTATACGATCTTGTACTATCATCGTGTTGATTTTCAGCAAGGTCTCTATCCCATGCAAGGTGCGACACCTTTGTCGGTTCGCCCTCGGCAAAGCTGGAATGAGCCACACTGGAAGATTGATCAGTTCAATAGGCTTCAGGATTTTGTCACCCATGAGCTTCCGGATTACAATCCCAACACACAGGCCTATGCGGCCCTTAGCAAGCCTTTTCATAATATTATCATGCGGGTTCTTGATGATCATAAGCATGAGTATCAGCCGAATCCTCAAGAAGCTCAGGAATTTTTGTATTATTTGCGGCGAGAAATTCTTCCTGGTTTTCGGCGGGCGGTGATTCATTATACCGCATGGCATTCCATGAATTTGTATGGTCCTATGACGTTACCTGATCAGGATCAAAAAACACTGCCGCTTCTTCGTATTCTTTATGCGACACACGATAAGGCTGTTGCGATCATAGCTGATCTTGATGTGTTGACTCGTCGTTCTATTCTTCAGTTGCCAAAGAAAACTTTTTTATCACGTCTCTTTCTTGAAGCCTCAGGAGAGGCGCGCAATGAACAGCCGCTTCTTCGAGCGATGGATGAGATCCGAGCAAAGCTTGAGCAGTTTCACGTACTTGATATTGTGTAACCATGACTGGATTCATGGTGTGAGAGTGGGTTATAGTGCTCCTACCTATCTATGAAATCTCTCTTTCGTTACAGTCAGTATGTGCTTTTTGGTGTGGCGATCCTGTCTCTGGTGAGCGATTCAAGCCCTTCCGTGCTGTCGCATACCGTCATGCCTGCTGGTCTGTCGCACGAGGTTGCTTTTGTAGTGCCTTCAGGTGTGCTTGAGCATGGTTCACGTGAGCAAGCCGTTGTGGCACTGACCTTTGATGCGGACATGACACCGAAGATGAGGCACGACCTCGAGACAGGTGCTGTTAAGAGTTGGTACGATCGACGGGTGACGGACATTCTCGAGAAAAATCAGGTGCCGGCGACACTCTTTATTACCGGTATGTGGGCTGAGATCTATCCTGAGGACGTAAAGACGTTGGCGGCAAATCCACTCTTTGAAATTGGGAATCACTCATATGATCATGGTGCGTTTCATATTCCATGTTATGGGCTTGGCGCTGTGCACGATAAGCAAGAAGAGATCATGAAGACACAAGATATTTTGCGATCGTTGACGGGTGTGACGCCGAAGTACTTCCGTTTTCCCGGCGGATGCGGATCGAGTGAAGATGTTGCGCTGGTGAGTGCGCTTGGCGTGCAGGTGGTGGGTTGGGATGACATCTCAGGGGATGCATATCTGAGGGATCGTCCTGAGCCAATTGTTGCTCAGACGGTAGCACATGCGCAGAATGGATCGATTATCGTGATGCATATGCATGGTGGACCTACTGCTCCGCAAACAGCCGTAGCGTTGCAAAAAATTATTGATGGTTTGCGCGCGCGCGGATTCGGATTTGTGAAAGTTTCTGATCTGAAATAATTTTTTAAAAAGGCCCTACCTTTTTACAGTAGAGCCCGAGTGAGGATGCGGTGAGGTGCATGATCTCTCTCTTGTGTCTATCATAGTATGGTCGTGATGTGGCGACAAGAGAAAAGTGTTGAGAGTTTTTTGTGTGGTGGGTGGGTTGCAGAAATCGAAATTTAGAGTATCCTTAAGGCATTACGACGTATTTTTGTAACTTTCTTTTTTATGGCATACGATGCAAAACCACTTCCGTTTACGCTCCGACGTATTGGAAATATTTCTGAGAAGGCTCTCGAAATTCATCATGATAAGCTCTATCAGGGGTACGTGAACAAGAAGAATGAGATCGAAGAAAAGTTGAAGACGGTGGATCGCGCGACAGGAAACAATGTGACGTACAGTGATTTTCGTTCATTGAAACTCGAGGAGACATTTGCGGCGAATGGCGTGTATCTCCATGAGGACTACTTCAGTGTGCTCGGTGGTGAAGGTCAGTCGATGGCGGCGAATTCTGGCGAACTTGGAGAGGCGATCACTGCTGAATTCGGATCTCTCGATGCGTGGGTCGCTGACTTCAAGGCGTGTGGTATGTCTGCACGAGGATGGGCTGTGCTCGCGTACGATACCAATGATGGTCGATTGCACAACTACATCGGTGACATGCACAATCAGGGTGGTGTGTGGGGTGCGATTCCGGTGATTGTTCTCGATGTTTATGAGCACGCGTACTTCATCGATTACGGAAGTGATCGAAAGAGCTACCTCGAGGACTACATGAACAATCTTGACTGGAAGATGGCCAATGAGGTCTATCTCAAGGTGCGAAATTTGAGCTTCTAGATGAGCTTTTTTTGCTAGCCATCCACGCCGACTTCTTTCGGTACGTTTGTGTTGGTGATTTTTTTGTCTGGTGGAATGTTGTAGTAGTCGAAGAGAAATTGTGCCATCTGTGAAAACATTGGGGCAGCGGTCGCATCCGCCCACTCACTCGTTCGTGGGCGCGTGAGTTTGATAAGCATCACGAATCGTGGCTTGTCGATCGGTGCGTATCCCATGACGGTTGCGTTGGTGGTGCCCACACCACTAAGTGGTTTTCCTTTGTAGTAGGTTTGAGCTGTTCCGGTTTTGCCGGCGATGAAGTGGTTTGGGACGCTCGCGTGTGTTGCTACACCGCGTTCTACCGCGCTCACGAGCATACTGGTGACTTCCGTGGCGGTTTGTTCGTCGATGACCTGTCGCGCGACATGGGGATCATTTTTGATAACTTTTCCATTCGCCTGATCGATCTCATCGACGATGTATGGCTGCATGAGCGTGCCTTTATTGGCGAGGGCACCATACGCAGCCACCATCTGAATTGGCGTTACCGTGATACCTTGTCCGAAGGCGTGCGTGATGAGCTCTGATTCCGCCCACTTTGTAAAGTGTTCTACTTTTCCGGAAGCCTCACTGTCGAGTTCGATGTCGGTACGTTCTCCAAATCCATACTTCATGATGTAGTCATAGAGGAGATTTCGGCCGATTTTACGCGCGATGAAAGCCATACCTGTATTAAGAGATTTTTCTAATACCTGCGTCATCGTGATTACGCCGTAATATTTGAGGAGTGCGTTTTTGATAGTGTACTCATCCGTTTTGATCGGACCATTGTCGTTGTACTGTGTATTTGGTCTGACATCTTTGTCATCAATGGCAGCGGACATCACGAGCGGCTTGAAAACTGAACCCGGCTCATATGGCCACGCAACCGCCTTATTTTGATATACCTCACCTCCGAGATTATTCTTGTACTTGGTATATTTGATGGTTCCATCTCGATAGATTTCTTTGAAAATATCAATCTTTACACCCGTTTGACTGTCGATGATGAGAATGTAGTGACCGGTTTTTTCGTCGATCGGAATGAGTCGCTGAATTTCTTCTGGCTTGAGGTTGATGGTCTCTTTTTCGTAGACCTTGCTGTATGTGTTTGGATCGAAGGTTGGGTAGTGTGACATCGCTAAAACTTTTCCAGTTTGTGGATCGTAAATAATACCAAGCCCATCATCCGCGCGGTTGTCCTTCACGCCTTTTTCCATGATCTTATCGAGTTTCATCTGGATCGATCGATCGATCGTGAGGACGATATTGTCACCATCGACGGCGGGCTGAATAACACTATCTCCCACGGTAATCTGTCGGCCGATCGAGTCTTTTTGTGTTTCAAAAATACCCTTCTTTCCCTGGAGCTGGACGTTGAATTTACTCTCGATGCCATAGAGACCCGTGCTGAGACTGTTTACGTAGCCGATCACATTTGAGGCGAGGGTTTTTTCTGGATAGTAGCGGTAGTACTCTGGTTGGAGGCCGATGCCTGCAAACTTTCCGGCCTTGTCATTTTTCAGGAACTGTTTGATTTTTTCTGAGGCGTCCGGTGTGATTTTTCTTTGGAGAATTACGTACCGGTTTTTGCCATTTACGAGTTTGAGAATCTGGTCTGAGCTGATGTCCAGAATATTTGCGAGGGTGGAAAATGCGTAACTCCGATTCTGGATTTCTAACGGATAGATCGTCACGGTTTTGTCTGCGGCGTCGACGCCAACGATGTTTTTTTCTTTGATCTTCTCGATCGTTGCATCATCGATGTCGGTTCCGAGAATGATTTGGGTGCGAGTTTTCGAGGTGAGTTTTCCGTACATCGTTTGTCGGAATTTTTCTTTGAGCTCTACGTCCGTCAGCGGCTTGAGAGCCTGGAGCTGCGTGTCATTCAAGAGTGTCATCGCCTTGGCTTCTTGCTCGGGGGTTGGCTTGATGTCGGTTGGTTTTGGGGTAGGGGTAACGGGAGCTGGTTTTCCACTCTTGGCTGCTGCCTCATCGTTAGCCGCTTTTTCTTTCGCTGCCGCCGCGGCTTCCATCTCTTTCTGTTGCTGTTCGATCTCAGTTAGAACGGGCTCGATCTTTTTACGTTCTTCATCGATACGGGCGGTGTCTTCGTCGCGCGCGTTTTCGAGATTAAAGAGGAGGGGAGCGAGTGCGCTCACAATCTCGTCCGGATTTTTTACGAGCGTCGGATCGGCATAGGCGAGGTCGAGGGTGGTGTTCGTGGCGACGCGGTAGAGGTCCTTGGAGTTGTTGTCCCGAATGAGAATTTCACCACGGCGAGCAGGGAGTTCGGTGTACCCATAATGCTCTTTTGCGGCTACGGTTCGGTAATAGTTTGACTTTACAACCTGCAGCCAAAAGAGGCGCAAGACGATGATTCCCACAATCGTATATTGAATAATGAGAATAATCTTGAGGCGATTCAGCGGGGTTTTGGGTCGGCGAGCTTCTACCATGGGAGTGTATTATACGGAGAATGGATCAAAAATTGAAGTTCTAGTTTAGCGGCAGTGAAGCAGATTAGTTGACATAATATGGACTCGGCTTTCTCCAATTTTTATGGAAGGAATATGTAATATTTTTGTTATGAATTTGTAATGAAAAATTCAATATTTATGTTTTATATAAGCCATTTTTTGATGTATTGTGGTACATACCTCTTATGCAAAAATATGGCGAAAGATTTTATAAAATGGCATGTATTGAAAGTGAAGCTTCAGGAAAAAGCGCATATTCCTTTCTTTCAACAGCAAGAGATATGGTGGTGCTCAATTGGAGTGAATTTGGGTTATGAGGAAGATGGGAAAAATGATTTCTTTGAGCGGCCAGTGGTTATTTTTAAAAAGTTCAGCAAAGATTACTTTTGGGGTATTCCTCTCACTTCTCAGAAAAAGAAAGGCAAATTCTATTATCAATTTATGATACACGGAAGAAAAAATACTGCGCTGCTATGGCAGTTGAGACTGTTTAGTAGCAAAAGGCTTCTTCGTAAAATGGAGAAAATGCCAGATTCAGTTTATGAGAATATTAAAAAGCGAATCATTGAAATGCACGAAAAGTAAGCGGAGCCCTTTTTCAAGAGCTCCGCGGGTGCCTAACGGCAAGGTGCTATCACCTGTAGCTTACGCCACATGACGGCTGAGACATATTTCTTTCGAAATACACGGGTGCCTAACGGCAAATGTAACGCCAGTATATCATTTTCATAACTTTTGGTCAAAAACCTCTCTTTCAGCTTTGGCCCATCCTTGACTCATTTTTCTAGGTAGCGTAATATTTATTGGCTTAATAAAGCTGTTTTTCGCATTTTTGCGACATTAATTTTTTTCAATAGTTCTCATTATGATTAGTCTCACAACTCTTCCAAGCGGACTCCGTGTCGTGACCAAGCGTCTGGAAAATACGCAGGCGGCCACGGTACTCGTGCTCGTCCGTGCCGGTTCACGATTTGAAGAAAAACGTATTAATGGAATTTCTCACTTTTTGGAACACATGTTCTTTAAAGGAGCGAAGAAGTATAAGACGGCTCGGGAAGTGTCCGAGACGATCGACAATATTGGTGGAGACTTCAATGCGTTCACTGGAAA
>JAHFJT010000029.1 GCA_023245695.1 Candidatus Peregrinibacteria bacterium
TGTCCTCACTGGAACAGCCCCGCGAGCAGCGGGAGTATCTGAAGGGGTTGCATCAGAAACGCTAGCATCGGTTTCAGCGGCTGGAGTAGCTGGATTTGGTTCGCTTGGAGCGATCGCCGTATGAGCTGGAGCTGGAACTGGCTCAACGACTGGCTCAGCAGCACGCGCTGCGCTTCCGCCGCCTGTTGCCACGACACCCGGTGCTCGAAGCGCAGTAGCAGACTTTTCTTCGCCGCCTCGATAAACCTTCAAAATCACGCCTTTGTACTCGCCGATGACAGCTGGAGCAAAGGTTGTTTTCATCGTGACAGATTCATCCGCGCGGAAAGTAGATTTGTAGTTGAGTGGTCGTGTGAAAAATGGTGTATCGGTGTTCGCATCAGTGAAACCTTTTACCTCAAGGGGCGAATCTTGAGCGATGTCAGCTCCTGTTTTATTAGTGAACGTGTAGACGAGAACCGTCTTGCCATCAGCGTCTTTATCCGCAGAATCAAGCGAGATCGCGTAGTTGGCATCTCCCGTCAAAAATGATCCCTTAAACATTTTTCCACCAAAGAGCACGGCCACGATGACGATCGCAAGAATCGCAATTGCACCAAGAATTATTTTCATCCGTCGTGAGTTGCCTGACTGTTCAGGAGGCATCGGGAGTGGCTGCTGACTGGTAATTGGTGTTTCCATATGTTTTTGTTTTAGGAAATTGTGAGTAAGAGTTTTTTTTGAGAAATCTAGGCATTATACCATGAAAAGGGGTGGATTTGCAAGCAGAGGCTTTGAAGGGTAGTCTTGAGATTCAAAGCTGGGAAAATGGGCCTGCGAGCTTATTTGCGCTTTCTTGCCCTCATCTCCTGCACCCGCACATCTTTGCTGTGGGCGATCTGGTGGTGTTCTCTGCATAATAGAGCCATGTAGCGCGGGTCGTGTCTTTTGCTCATGGAGAATCTTTGCGTATGGTGGAGCTCCTCAGAGGGTCGCACACAACCCGGCACCGAGCACTTCGTACCGTACTCTTTTGCCAATACATCTCGCACCTCTTTGGGCACATACCTAGAATTCGTCTCTGAACAGCTTTCACCAATTTTCTCTTTTTCCGCTTCGATCTGCACTTTTCTTTGTTCCAAGAAAAGCCTGAGCTCTGCGTCAATATCGATGCCTCGACTCTGTAGCTCGGCAAGCCCCTCTTCAACATCTTCTGCCAATGCCAGTTTGTGGTCTGGTTCAGATTTGTTCACGTGAACAAAATTTGGATCAGCATATTTCGCATCCCTGACAAGCGTCTCCAGCGCTCGCGCAGAAACCATCTGCACCTGATCCGCCAAAAATATCTCATTCTCCGGCTCTGCAATAGAAGCAATCTTCGCCAATTTGTTCACACTCACCTCGCCACTGGTCAGCAAGTTCTGGAGCGCCGGAGTTTCTTCGAACCGTTCATGCAAACTCAAGGCACGTTTAACCTGAGCTTCACTCACTCCGCCAACCACCTGCGCGAAGTGCACGACCGACGTGAATCCTTTCTTCACATAGAGCCGACGTCGCTCCACCTCTGGCAACAACCCGAGAAACCTATTTTTCCACTTCCTCGCCTCCTCACCATATCTCACACAGGTCGCTAAAATTTTCTCATCCGACCACTCCGCAAACGCCACAATATATTCCATAAAAATAAAAGGTTACAAAAATAAAATGCCACGATGGGCGAGTATTTTTGCGGGCCTTTTCTTAAGAAAAACGTGCGTGCCGCAGTGCCTAAATGTACCGATATTCTAGCAAACAGAAGCCAAAAAAGCAAGAAAACTAACAGCAAAAAATCCGTAAAAAATTCACAACAAAACTCAAAAAATCCACATTGCTACACCCCGCTCGACCCAATATTCGAGAGGTCCATAATCGGCAACATGATTGCGGCAACCATGCCACCTACCACGACACCAATCACAATAATCAAGATCGGTTCAAAGGCCTTCGTGAGACCCTTCACCATCGAGTCCACTTCATCGTCATAGAGGTTCGCAATTTTTTCCGTAACGAGGTCGAGGTGCGCAGTCTGTTCACCGATCTCCATCATGTTGATCAGCACCACTGGAAAGAGAAACGGATCGTTCAAAGCTTCTGCCAAAGGAATACCCTGCTCGACGTCTTCAGCCGCGACGAGCATTTTCTGTCGGTAGACTTCGTTACCAATCGCATTTGAAATAATCTTCAGAGACTGCACGACGGGGACGCCACTTTCCAATAAATCGCTGAGCAGGCGAGCGAAGCGAGCCAATAATGACTTCATCATGAGCTTTCCAAAGCCAGGAAGTCGCAAGATAAACATATCCCACTGGTACTTGCCGATCACGGTTTTTTTCCAAGCATTGACGACCAAAAATAAACCAAGCGCCGATCCGAGCATGATGATCCAGTAGGTCTGGAAAAATCCACTCACCGCGAGAAGAATCTGCGTTGGTAATGGAAGTTCTTTGCCTGATTGCGTAAAGAAGTCCGTCATTTTTGGAACCACGACGATCATCATGACGAAAATCACCGCGATCAGAAGCGCAACGATCACCGCTGGATAAATCATTGCACCGATCACTTTTGCACGAATAGAAGCGCTTTTTTCAAGTCGATCTGCGAGACCACTCAACACCGTATTGAGCTGTCCTGTCGCCTCACCCGATCGAGCCATACCAATCTGCGACTCATCGAAGACATCAGCATACTGCGCCATCGCATCGGAAAGACTCTTACCTTGTTCAATTTTCTGAGAAATTTCAGAGATGATTTTGCTGAGTTTTGGAGTGTCAGAAGTTTGTGCAGAGAGTGTCTCAAGAGATCGTACCAAAGGCACGCCAGCATTGAGCATGACCGCCAATAAGCGGAAAAACGCCGCAAGGTCCTTGACCGTCACCGTAGAGTGCGAGATGAGCCAGTCGTTGATTCGGTAAAAAAAGTCCACAAGAGGATTCCCCGTAATCTTTCCATATCGAAGTCGCTCCTGTTCGATGAGTTTCTTCACCATCGAGACTTCAGCGATATCAATGGTAAGAGGCTGGGCAGCATCCGAAGAGGGGGAAACGGGGGCGGGAACCGTGCTCACTCCGTTCGCACTACTCATCTTAAATGCGTCTCCACTGCTATCGAGCGTAAATGGCTGCTGGACAATATTATTAGACATATTCTTCGACTTTACGGGCTACGCTATACACTTCCTCAAGAGACGAAATACCTTTCAAGGCCTTTACGAGACCATCCTGTTCGAGAGTACTCATGCCCGTCTTGATCGCCGCCTTTTCGATATCAATCGCAGAAGCCGCATCCAGAATCATTTTTCGCAACCCGTTATTCATTCGCAACACCTCGTAAATCGCCGTTCGTCCAAAGTATCCAATGTTATTACACTGCTCGCATCCCTTCGCGACGTAAAACTGCTTCGCCGCCAAAACGGCCTTGTCGAGGTCGGGATACTTTACATCGATGCCGACGAGAGCTTTATCAATTTGGGCTTGGAGGGCTGCGGGAACAGCACCTTCGCCTTGCTCCGGTGTGGTAGCCGGAACCTTACAGTACTGGCAGAGCTTTCGTACGAGACGTTGGGCGATAATGACCTCAATCGTCGAGGCCACGAGAAACGCCGGAATATCCATATTTTCAATACGCGTGAGGGTTTCTACCGCGCTATTGGTATGCACCGTACTCAGCACCAAGTGACCCGTCAAAGAAGCCTCGATCGCGATGTCGACCGTTTCCTTATCACGAATTTCACCGACCATGATGATGTCCGGATCCTGACGAAGTGCGGAGCGCATACCCATCGCAAAGTCGTAATTAATATCGTGGTGCACCTGACTCTGGCTCAAGCCATCCATCTGGATTTCCACGGGATCCTCAATTGTGAGAATATTCACATCGACCGTATTGAGCTTATTCAAGCACGTATACAGCGTCGTCGTCTTACCAGAACCGGTCGGACCCGTGGTGAGAATAATACCGTTCGGAGCATCGAGCCCCTCCATCAAGTAGCTAAAATTATGGCCCTCAAGACCAATCTCCGTGAGCTCAGGAATCTTTCGTGACTTATCCTGGATACGCATCACGACCTTCTCGCCGTTCACCGTTGGAAAGGTAGAGACACGAAGATCGAGCTCCCGATTATCCTTCGATGTCACGGCACATCGTCCATCTTGTGGAATACGCTGCTCATCGATCTTCAGATTCGACATAATCTTAATTCTCGAGACCACCGCAGGATGAATATTGGAAGGATACTCTACGATTTCCTGGAGCACACCATCCACACGATAGCGGATACGGACGCGCTTTTCCTCAGGTTCGATATGAATATCACTCGATCGCATATCGAGCGCCAAACTAATCATCATCAAAGCCAGCTGGGGAATATTCCCAGACAAAATGGAGTCTTTGAGTTGTTGAAATTTAGCGTTATCGATCATGATCGCAGGCCATCAAAAATTATTTTTTTGCCTTCTGGAAGTAGGCGCTCACCTCCGCACGGAACTGAATCGTATTTTTATTCGTAGAAGATGTATCGTCAGAAAAATTCAGCTGGATCGACTTGAGATCGAGCAGTCGGAGCTTCTTCGACAACGTTCCTGAGTTCTGGATAAATCGGAGGAAGTCGTAGAAGTTGCTTTCCGATGCCGAAATATTCATGCTGATCGGAAGAATATCGTACTTCGATCCCGGTTCCGAGGTTGGCGTGCCATACTGGATATCGGTCGCAATGATTGGATTGTTCGACGAATTTTTCGAGACAAAGTACTCATCAAAGACCTTCGTGAGATCCGTGTAGTTTTCCTTCAAAGGAAATACGCTACTTAATTCTGTATTGAGCTCTGTATCCTTATCTTTGTACGTCGTCTTGGTCGCCGTGAAGTCGTCCTGCTCTTTTTTGCTGTCCTTTTCGAGGTTGCTCAAGAGACCCTCGCTCTGCGTGACCACGGTGCTCTTGTCAGAGTACTCCAGGTACCTCTCGATGCCATAATAGCTCACGCCAAGCCCCAAAATCACGAGCATGATCAGGTAAAGCTTGATACTTCGGCTGATGTAGTGCTGTCGAATGAAGGCTGGTGATCCGAGTTGTTGTGTTGGAAGTGCGTCCATGAGGATTATTTTTTAGGAGTTGTATCAGGGGATGACGTATCGGCTGCAGGTTTCTTGCTGAATACATCAGTCAGCGTTCCAAGATCAATGGCCTTATCTCGTGTATCGTGTTCATCAGCTTTCTGAAGCGAAAGATCGACCTTGAAGTTTCCTTCAAATCCATCTTTTTCCGTGAAGTTCTTTGAGAAGTTTCGCATCTCGACATCCTTGAACTTCGACGAACCCTCGAGCGCATCGATGAGCTCAGCCATGATCGTAAAGTTCACGCCGTCGTAGTCTTTCACGTTTCCGCTGATCGTGATGCGGCCCGTCGTTCCATCGAAATCAAATCCGGTGTACTGGATTCCGCCTACATCCTTATAGAGCTTCGTCTTGAATCGACCCTTGTCGATCGAAGACGTCTGGTCGTAAATCTCATTAATAATGTTGTACCAAGGAATTCGGTGATCCTTGATGTGGAAGATAAAGGCGAGACGCTGATTATAGAACTCACTCACCTGGAGGATGAAGGCTCGCAACTCATCGTGAGTCATCTTGCTGAGATCCGTAGAGATGAGCGTCTGAAGCTTTTTGTTACCCACAATCATACTCAACTCATTGAGATCACGAAGATCGCTATCGCTCGCACCCTGTTTTTTGGTCGTAATAAAATCCTTGAGTGACGTCTCGAACTCCTGAATCGCGAGCTTCTTTTCTTCCTCAGCGGAAGCTGCTTCTCCAAGTTCTGCTCGGTTTGGAACAGGGTCCGTCTCACGGTAAAGTGCGACATAGACACTCTTAGAAAGTTTTTCACGAGCTGCGTCGAATGGCTTGATGACATCAGATTTTGCAGCATCGAGCTCAGAGAGGAGTGATGCTTTTGCGGCAGTGTCATTTGCTGGCGCCGCTTTCCATGCGTCATACTTCTGAAGATACTCGTTTGCGTTATAGAAGAACTGATCGAGATGTTTCTTCGCACTGCTGTATCGATAAAAATTCACCTGCGTCTGGAGACTCTTGAGCTGTTCATTGGTAGTAGAAAGTCGCTTTCCAACATTTGGATTCTTTGTGAGATCAAAGGTCGGATCGAGCTGTGTGTAAAAAAAGAGAAACAAGGCGAACCCAAGCGTGATCACACACGCCACTGCGATTTTCGCATAAGAAAGCTGTTTTTTGAGATGGAACTCTCGATCAATGAAGAGGCTCGTATCGATTTTTGGAAGTTCTCCCAGGATCGATTTTTTCTTCTCCACATTTTTTTCCTCACTCTTGATCAAGCTCTGAAAAAGCAAATCGCCATCTTTTTTTTCTTTGTTTTCGGCGAAGAGATTTTTGAGGAACGGGTCTGTAGTAGTGCTTTGCGACACGTTCCCATTCCCTGTTCCCGCTCCTACCGGTTTTGCCTCATCTGTGAGATGCGGCGTGAGAATTTCAATACCACTCGCATTCGTATCAGCGAGGAAATGGAACAGTCGCTCGTTCGTCGTAAACTGGGTGAAGTCAAAAAGCTTTTCCATTGGGTTTGTTTTGGTTTTTTACTAAATCTGTACATTGTACCAAATTTCAGCCCAATTGTAAATAGCTTTGCCTCAGCTCGATGTAGACCTCACTGCCTAGAGGCTGCCCAGCTTCGAACTTCTGGTGGTCTGCGTTACCCTTTCTCGAACTATGACAGCAAGATCGGAGAAGCCACCTCGATCCAAGGCTCTAGCAAAAAGAGGGCCAAATACGTCGCATGCCGCAAGCCCTGTAGAGCCAATAATATGATGGAGTGTAGCTGCGACATTGGCACGGTGGTTTGGATGAGTATCGACCTTCCCAATGCTGTCGATAAAATCGAGTGGAACCCGGATTTTTGGGTGATACTGGTGTTCTCCAGCTTTAGCATAGCGCTTGGCGTCAAAGAGGCCATCCTCAAGGAACTCATGAAGCTCAGAATCAACTGGCGCAGGAGAACTACCGTGGGCAGCGTTTTCAGGCGCCTGTCCAGGATGGGCAGAGGGAGCATGCATAGATGGAGGGGTAAAGATCGTAAGATCGCCCATACTATAATCAAAAATTTCCCAAAATCAACAGGGAATCGGGCAAAACTCGACTTGCCAGGCACGGCCGGTATCGTCCAGCAAAAAATAAAGCTAAACCCTTTCCTCAAGCCAGAAAATCCGCTACGATTCCGTTCCATGAGTATTCTCTCTCCAAAGCAGAACAAGCGACCATCGCTCCCCGAGTGGTTCAAAATCCGACCTCCCACAACGGAGGCGTTTGCAAAAATCAAGAAACAGCTCGCCGTGACTGGTTTGAAGACCGTCTGCGAAGAGGCGCACTGTCCGAATCTCGCCGAGTGTTGGAGTGGAGGAACAGCGACCTTTATGCTGCTCGGAGAGACGTGCACACGCGGCTGCAGATTTTGTGCCGTAAAAACGGGAAATCCACATCAAGAGATTGACGAGATGGAGCCCTGGAAACTCGCGCAGTCCGTGAAAAAATTTGGACACGACTATGTGGTGTTGACGATGGTGGCACGTGACGATTTAGAAGACGGAGGCGCCGCACATCTCGCAAAATGTATCCGTGCGATTCATCGAGAAACGCCGAAGGTACTTGTAGAAATTCTCATCTCAGATTTGCGCGGAAAAGAGTTGTCGTTGCAGACGGTGCTGGAAAGTAGACCCGTCGTTTTGGCGCATAACATAGAGACAATCGACCGACTCACAAAATTTGTGCGTGATGGTCGCGCGAACTATGCGCAGACACTGCAGGTACTCACAAATGCAAAAAAACTCGCTCCACATATTTACACAAAATCGTCCATCATGCTTGGACTCGGTGAGACCGAAGAAGAGGTGGTGCAGACGATGCGCGACCTGCGTGCTGTCGGTGTCGACATGCTCACGCTCGGTCAGTATCTTCCACCTACGCCAGGTCACGTTGCACTGAAAGAGTACGTGCATCCAGATCAGTTTGCGAAACTCGAAACGATCGGTTTGGAGCTCGGGTTTATTTACGTTGCCAGTGGCCCACTCGTGCGAAGTTCCTACCGCGCGGGAGAGCTTTTTGTGAAGAACCTCTTGAACAGTCCGACTCAAAAGCCGCTTGAAATCTCACCGAAAAATTCCTACAATCAGCCAAAACCATAACCCACCTATGTATGGCGCTCGATACTGAAAACCAATACCCGGATGAGACATCAAAAGTCGAAATAGCAGAAGAAAAAGACGTATCTCGTGATGCGAAAATAACAGATCCTACCACAGCGACTCGAAGTATGCTCGCAGCCGCAGCTTTACTTACTGAGGATGACGATAGTAATGACAGCGGTTCCTGGGGGAATGGAGATGCCTGCGTGGTTATGCCTCTGCCTGGCCGAGGTTCGAGGGGATGTTAGCGCATCGAAAAATAAATTGCACCTGAAGCCGGAAAACCGTACCATGCCTGCGAACAGATAATGACTCCTATGACCGACATTTTCTCACAATTCAACCCGCTCGAAGGAAAACGATTCCAGGTGATGGATGAGCAGGGCGCTATCAGCGCCGATCCCGCCCTCGCAGCCCTTATTCCCCCGGAATTGACGGACGACTGGATCAAAAACGCCTACGAAAAAATGCTCTTTATGAAGATGGCCGATCAAAAGGCGAACAATCTCCAGCGCACGGGTCGTATGGGAACCTACGCGTCCATTCGTGGGCAAGAGGCGACACAGACCGGTGCTGCACTTGCGATGACACCGCAAGATTGGCTTGTGCCAGCCTTCCGTGAACTTGGTGTCATGTGGATGCACGGCGTGCCAATGGAAAATATTTACGTCTACTGGATGGGAAATGAGCTCGGCTCGCTCCCACCGCCAAATATAAACTGTATTCCAATTTCAATCGCCGTGGGCTCACAGATGCTCCATGCAGTAGGAATTGGTATGGGAATGAAAAAGAAAAAACAGACCTCGGTCGCGGTCACATTCTTCGGAGATGGTGCGACGAGCGAAGGAGATTTTCACGAGGCGATGAACTGTGCCGGTGTCTTCAAGCCCAATACGGTGCTTATTTGTCAGAACAATCAGTGGGCGATCTCTGTTCCGCGATCGTATCAGACCAAGTCCGTAACCATCGCACAAAAGGCTCAGGCCTACGCGATTCCGGGCATACAGGTGGATGGAAATGATTTGCTTGCGATGTATATAGCGACGAAGACGGCTATGGATCGCGCCCGAGCTGGCGAGGGCGCCACACTCATCGAGGCCTACACCTATCGTCTCGGCGATCACACCACCTCTGATGATGCGAAAAAATATCGTGACCCAGCAGAAGTAGAGTTATGGAAACCAAAAGATCCGATGATCCGTCTTCAAAAATATCTCGCGGGATGCTTGCACCCCGGCACGGGGCAAAATCTCTGGTCGCAAGCCTATGAAGACGAGCTCGTCGCTCGCTACGAAAAAGAAATCGACACGATTGTCGAAAAATCGCAGAGCGTTCAGTATAATCCCGCTGACATTTTTGATTACACCTACGCGCAACTCACACCACACTTGATCGAACAGCGCACCGAATTTCTCACACGTTTGGAAATAAGTCAGGCCGAACAGGTATAGTGCACGTACTATGACCATGTATAACTTTGTATAAGCAAAGTTAATCACCACTATACAAAGAAGCACT
>JAHFJT010000001.1 GCA_023245695.1 Candidatus Peregrinibacteria bacterium
CAACTTCAAGATGTTCCACGTCAGCTCTGCCATCTCTCCTCGCGTGTACCATTTTTTATGCGAGAAGTCAGTTGTTAGTACATTTTTTGTAGTTGCCCACGAAATATATGCGTTATGCCACGGGCTGGTTGGTTTCAGGGTTTGCGGCTTTGGCTTGGCATCTACCAGCATTTTGAGCGCGTGGAGATTGCGTATCCTGTCGGTATCTTTATAGCCTGCGACCGAGCACGCTTTCGGATCTTTCGTCACTATGCGACAAAACTTCTGTGCCTCACGGTATGTTATGAGCTTATACGGGAGGAATTTCTTGTTCTGAAAATTTAGATCAAGTCCCTGATTGACGAGCTCCCTTACTGCTCTATCAAACATTTCACCGCGGTGAACGTCCGTGAATCTGCTATCACTCTGCGCCTGCGGCTCTATCTCGATAAATCCTTGCACTTTATACGTCGGGACCATATAGAGGTCTCCACTAAAATTTGAACTGACATAGTTTGCGTGGTTGATGGGGTCGACCCTATCCTGGCTTTTTGAAAATTCTGTTGGCCCCTTTGGCGCTATCACTTTTACCTGAAAATAGTTTGCTACTCGTTGTGCAAGCGTGTCTTTTTCTGGGTATCCTTGAGCCACATTACAGCCATTAAACTGTATCGTTGCATTCGGCTGAAATACCGTTTCTGGTAATTCATATATCGATGCAGCGCTATAAGACTTATTGAGTGCCGGGTCGTTCGCGTAGAGCCCTCCGTTTACTCTGGCCTGCTGATTCACAAAAAGACCAACTGAGTTTCCGTGTCCGAAGTACTCGAGATGCTGGATTCCATTATCGCCATGGTTTTTTGAAAAATCTTTAACTGCCTCAATAAACCCATCACCACTATCGACCTCATAGATCAAGCCTCCGTGCTTTTTCTGATAGGTTTGGGCCGCTTTCACAAAAAGCCCTCGAGACGGCCCACCTTCGCCAATGATAATGAGGGGGTCGTCTTTTTTTGAGATCACCGCAGGAGTTGCAGCACTTTTATTTGGCTCAATTCTGGCAGTTTCGGTCGTTTTCTGCGCACATCCAAAGCCTAGTATCCCGAAGACAATGAGCGCACTGACTGTAATAAATTTAGACGGTTTCCTCATGTCCGCATTGTATCGAAATGTGAAGAAAAGGCTAGGTTGCGTTCCTGCCACTATTTGAAGATGTTTGTATCAAATTTTTGGGATATGTGTAGTGCTTATGTTATACTGCTGCTCATGTCACGATCCCTGATTCGCTTTGTCGCTCTCGCTGAATTTGGATACCTTATGTATCTCATTTTTCTCTCACACTGGTCACTCACTCAGACCGTTTTCAATACTTATTTGAGTCTTTTGGCTTTTTTACCATGTGGCATATTTGGCATATGGCTCACAAAAAGTAGCATTAAATGGAAGGCAACATTCAAGTTCTTTTTCACCTATGGAATGTTCTTATTTGTGTTTGCATGGATCCTTCTCTTCTTTCTTGGGATGGCCAAAGATATCGACAGGATGCCCTCTCTGGATAGTATTTTTGCTGGAGCGACATCGTACCTTCTGGTGGCGGGCGGGCGCTACACTCTTCAATTTATATTGGAAAAAATTTCTGGCGAGAAGCGATATCCTGCAGAGATCTTTTCTATTGGCATCCTGAAGACTCTTTTTCTTTTTACCATTATCTGGCCAGCAAGCTTCATGATGATTCTTTTTACATCCGCGAGCTGGATCAAGCCGGTCATGGCTACTCTCGTTATCATTATTGTTTACGCTTTCGATATCAAGCAGTTTGGACGATTTCGAGGTGCTGCAGAGTTCCATGCCTACGCCAAACAGGTTGGGCTGGATGAGCGGTAATATTAGTTTTATACTCTTAATTCTTTAGCTCTCCTTCTATGCAAATCCCCCTTTCTCACTTTGAAAAACTTGTTCACGATACGATTGCGGCGGTTCCGGAAGAGTTCCAGGCAGCGATCAGAAATGTGTCGTTTGTGATCGAGGAGTTTCCGCGGCAGAGCACGATTGGTGAGACGGAGATCAAGCGTGGTGAAGTACTTCTTGGCTTGTATCAGGGCGTTCCGCGAACGGCGTGGGGAGTCGGCGAGATCGAGGCGCCACCGGACAAAATTTCCATTTTCCAGCAGTCAATCGAGAGCCTTTCGCACGATGGTGTGGAGCTGAAAGAGCTTGTGCGCGATGTCGTTTGGCATGAGATTGGTCACTGCTTAGGCTATGGCGAAGAGGATTTACGGGTGATGGAGGAGGAGCATCATAAGAAACAGCAACATGGGTAAGCTCAAGGATCTTTCTCTCTACATTCATATCCCCTTTTGCAAAACGATCTGTCTGTACTGCAATTTTTTGACGTTTGCGAGCAAGAATCGGCAAATTCCGGCGTACGTGGAGGCGCTGGTGAAAGAGATACGGAGGCGGGCGAAAGAGTATGGCGAGTACTCGATCCAAACCATCTACTTTGGCGGTGGAACGCCAAGTCTAATTGACCCTTTATTGATCAAAAAAATTATACAAGAAATCAAGAAGGCGTTTCACGTGAAAAAAGGCTGCGAGATGACGATTGA
>JAHFJT010000030.1 GCA_023245695.1 Candidatus Peregrinibacteria bacterium
GGAATTCTCCAGGTCTACGTGAGTCTTATTTATCCATGGGCCGCGGGGATCGTGGGAGTGATCTCCGTTCTTATGATCGTCGTAAGTGGCGTGCAGATCACGATGGCCGATGGGGAACCATCAAAAGTCGACGAGGCCAAAACTCGAATCTTTCAGTCACTTGGCGGTATTGCGCTTCTTTTCCTCGCCTCAGCTCTCCTCTACGTCATCAATCCGACCTTCTTTCAGAAACCAAATCAGAGCGCCGCACCAGCACCAGCATCCACCATTCAAAACTCAGATGTCGATAAAGGTACGATCCAGCAAAATATGGATCAGCAGAAACTTCCATCAGATCCCGGCATCGCCCCTGACAATCAAAACGCCTAACATGAAAAATCTCACTCGCCACATTATCATTCTCCTCACCCTCATGACGCTCGCGCTGAGCCTGCAGACAGCTTTTGCGCAGCCAATTTTGCCGAAACCGAACTCACTCTCTGGACCAACTGAGGACCAGCAGCAAGCGATTAAAGGACAAGGAAGTGTGAATGGCGGATACGGCGTCACGGTGCTTATTCCATTCATCACAAAATTATCGATTGGATTCGCGGGAAGCATGGGACTCATCTCATTTGTGTATGGAGGATTTCTCTATGTGGTCTCATTTGGCGACGAAGGTCAAACCGAAAAAGGTAAAAAAATCATGATCTGGGCCGCCGTGGGACTTGGCGTTGCGATGCTCTCCTACGCACTCGTCTCGATTGTACTTAAAATCAAAATCGGCTAACTATGAAAAAAATCTCAACCATTCTCGTCGGCATCTTTCTCAGCATCATCATGTTGACGCCAACCGTGTCACTTGCAGATACCGTGAATCCGAACGATGCTGTAAAAAGTAGTATCGACAAGATCTTCAAGATTGAAGATATTCAGGTCGATGGCCAACCAGGCAATCAACCACTCAAGAAACTCTCTCAGCAGGTAGGGTCAAAACAAGAGGCCACATTTGCTGATGTATTCGCGGGAATCATCAAAATTCTCTCCGGACTCGCGGTCGTCATGACCTTCGTAGGTGCAATCGTCGCAGGTGTGATTTTCCTCTTCTCAGAGGGCGAAGAAGCGCGAACCACCAAAGCTAAAACCATCCTCATCTACGTCGCAATTGGCGATCTCATCATCGCCGCCTCCTACGCCATCGTCCGCGGAATCACCTACATCAAGCCACTCCCATAACTATGAAAAAGCTGAATATCATTCTCGCCACACTCATTCTCAGCGTCACTCTGTGCACGACCGTGAGCGCTGCCGTAGGTATTCCAGACTACCTCGTTCCATCGAATGTGGGAATGAAAGGCATCAATAAAGCGGTTGAAGATAAAGTAAAAAGCGTCTCTTCAGCTGATCAGCAAGATGCCGCCGTAGCTGGAGTAAATATTATTTTGCAGTACATTGCGAATCTGTTGTTGTTTGTCGCTGCACCACTCGCCGTACTTTTCATTGCTCGCTCCGGCGCCGACTACGCCTTCGCACTAGGAGAGGAATCTAAAATGGAGGCTGCCAAGCGTGAACTCATGTGGTCACTTCTAGGCCTCGTACTTGTGATGTTCTCCTATGTTCTCGTTCGTCTTATCATTCAGCCATTCCCACTTCTTCAAGCGGATAATAATGCAGCACTCGGAGCGGGAAATGCCACACAGCAAACAGGCTCTCAAACTTCAACCGGTACCTCAGGAAGTTCATTTGACTTTGAAAATGCGCTCAAGCAAGTCGAGGAAAACGCAAAAAATAATCCAAATGCTGCAGCCACAATGTATGACCCAAGCAATAAACTTGGTGGAGTAAATGCATCCGTCGTCGACAATGGAAATGGAACTAAAACGTACACGCTCGATGGAAAAAACGTCACGCGTGACGAGTTTAAAGCAGGCTTGAATACGTATGCCGCTAAGAAAAAGTAAGCCACATGATTCGCATCATTACACGACTTCCTCAATCCTCGGAAAGAGAACGTCGCCTTTTGTGAGCTGTACGCCTTCTAGAAGCTGTCCCCAGGTTAACGCAACATCAAGGCCTTTTTCTTGTTGAACCGTACCGGCGCTACCATACTGCGCGAGAATTTTTTCTGCGGTATTTGGAATGATCGGAAGAAGGAGAACGGCAATGATTCGTACGGTTTCAAGAAGCTCATACATAACTTCAGAAAGCTTATCCATGTCAGTTTTTGCCAGAGCCCAAGGTTTCATTTTTTCCACATGTTCGTTGCCGGCGTTCATAAGTTTTACAATCGTCTCCGTCGCAAGCTTGAGATCAAAATCAGCAATAGCTGCGTGATACTTCGCAACAAAATCATCGATAACGGCTGGAGGTGTGGAAGATTTTTTCGCCACCTTTCCACCAAAATATTTCTCATTCATCGAGAACACTCGATAGACAAGATTGCCCAGGCTATTCGCCAGATCGGAGCCATAGACGCCAAGAAATCGCTCCTTGCTAAAGTCACCATCGTCGGTGGTAGGAATTTCTTTAAGTAGATAATATCGCACCGGATCGATACCATATTTCTCGGTGTACTCAAAAGGGTCAACCACATTGCCTAGAGATTTACTCATCTTCTGACCTTCCGAGGTGATAAATCCATGTACGTAAATATTCTTCGGTGGCTGAAGTTCCGCAGAGAGCAACATGCCAATCCACACACCCGCATGGAATCGCAAAATATCTTTTCCAATGAGATGCACCTGCGCCGGCCAGAATGTCTTAAACGTGTCATTCTCCTGCTCATATCCAATACCCGTAATGTAATTTGAGAGTGCATCGCACCACACATACATAACCTGCGAGTCATCATTTGGAACCTCAACACCCCATGGAAGCATCGACTTTGGACGAGAGAAACTTACGTCTGGAAGCCCATTATCCTTATCGATGATATTGAGAATTTCGTTCTTGCGCGCCTCAGGAACAACCCTGAGTGTATCCGACGAGATGAGATCACGAATCTGCTTGGAGTATCTTGAGAGTTTGAAAAAGTAATTCTCTTCTTTGAGAAGTTCAGGTGGTTTTTTGTGAATTGGGCAAAGACCATCGACGAGATCTTTTTCCTGCACGTACGCCTCGCAGCCTACGCAGTAGAGACCCTCGTATGAACCCTTGTAAATATCGCCCTTGTCAGCCATTTTTTGCCAGATCTTCTGAGCTCCTCGTTTGTGATCCGGATTTGTAGTACGAACAAAAAAGTCGTTGGTGATAGAGAGTGCCTTGGTCAAATCCTGGAATCGTCCCGCATTTTTATCCACCATCTCCTGTGGCGTCATGCCGAGTTCAGCAGCAGTTCTGAAGATTTTGATGCCATGTTCGTCAGTGCCAGTTTCAAAAAACGTCTGCTCACCCTTGAGACGGTGGTAACGCGCGAGCACATCAGCCTGCACGAGCTCCATCGCAAAACCAATGTGCGGAACCGAGTTCACGTACGCGATGCTGGTGGTGATGAAGAATGATTTTTGGGTGGTGGTCTGAGTGGTTGTAGTAGTTGACATGGTGGCTCGATTATATGGAGATTTGCGCCAATCCTAGCAGAAAAATGGAGATGGGAAAAGGTGAGGGCTAGTTTTGGAGAACATCAGGCTACATATTCGAGGAAAATTTTGCCATTTTCTATAGCGGATTTTATTACAAATTTTCTTGCTTTTTTGGCTTCTGTTTGCTAGAATATAAGCACATTTAGGCACTGCGGCACGCACGTTTTTCTTAAGAAAAGGCCCGCAAAAATATCCGCCCATCGTGGCACTTTATTTTTGTAACTCTTTTCTTTTTATGGAAAATATTGAACCGTTCGAACGGTGGTCTGATGAGCAGGTGTTGTCTGCAGCGGTGCGCTACGGTGAGGAGGCTCGGAAATGGAAAAACAAGTTTCTAGGACTCTTGCCGGAGGTGGATCGACGGAAGTTGTATGTACAGAAAGGATTTACCTCGGTCATGCACTTTGCGCAGGTGGTCGGTGGGGTGAGTGAGGCTCAAGTTCAAACCGCTCTTCGTCTGAATATGCAGTTTCGGGAAACGCCCATACTGCATACGCTATTTACGAGTGGAGAAATCGGTATGAATAAACTTGCTCGTGTCGCTTCCATTGCAAATCAGGACAACGAAGAATTTTTGGCAAACCAGGTACAGATGCTTTCTCAAGCATCTCTCGAGACGCTTGTCAGAGATACAAAAAGATCAGATACAAAGATTTTGCGCACGCAAAATCAAGCATTATCAGCCATCGAAGAAACGGCACAAGTAGCGGTACCGCTGAATATGGAAGTGGCACAAGAACTGCTGAAGCTACGAGACAAAGGCATCGACATTGATGCTGAGCTGAAACTTTTTCTTGAACAAAGAAAGGCTGAGAT
This sequence comes from Candidatus Peregrinibacteria bacterium, assembly GCA_023245695.1. Lineage (GTDB taxonomy): Bacteria > Patescibacteriota > Gracilibacteria > UBA1369 > UBA12463 > CALREA01. The sequence goes on from JAHFJT010000030.1 coordinate 4,377, forward strand.
TGAGGTGCAAAAAGAGCAGATTGGCGAAAACTGCCAAGAAACTGATTCCAGATATGTGCCCAAAGAGGTGCGAGACGTTCTGAAGAAAGAGTATGGCACCAGGTGTTCCATGCCGGGGTGTACGCGACCATCTGAGGAGCTCCATCATACCCAAAGGTTCTCGCTCGCCAAAAAACACGACCCACGCTACATGGCTCTATTATGCAGAGAGCACCACCAAATTGCACATAGCAGAGATGTAAAAATCCAGGAGATCAAGAAAAGAAAAAGAACATGAAATAGTCCAGCCAAAAAGACCTTAACTCTTTCACATCACGCCTAGTGATCCTGCACATTCGGATCCGTCTTGTAGATCGAGAAGTTGAAGACGGGCAGGAAGACATTTCCCTGAAGCTCAAGATCGAGATCTTTTTTCGAACCGCCCACGCCGAGCACTCCACCAGCACGACCCGTGGACTGGATTACCACCTTGTCACGGAGCACCGGTTTATCCTGATCAACCACCACGCGGTAATACACCTTCGCCAGAGCGCCCTGTGCACCTGGGATCGCATCGATGATATCTGGATTCACCATATTCGTGATAATAAGATATGCCTGTTCATGGTTCTCGAGGAAGTCCGCAATATTGTAGCACGAAGCCTCGAGCACTTCCGTGCCGCCAAACGTTGCATTCGGTGTGTACTCATAGTGGGAGCGGGCCTGATTCCAAGGACACGAAGTATGCTTGTAGGAACCAAAATTCTGAACACTCGGCGTGCTCACATCGTGAATACAGCCTCCAGGAATAGCCGCATCAGTTACACCTAGATCCGTTCCAAAACACACTGGCTGGGATGGAGTCGCAAGCGCACTCGCTGCAGTAAAGTCACTGATCGACTCAGCATTGTGGGTCTTCGAGCTGATACCCACGATCTTCCATCGCAAGAGGTCGATATCCTGGAGCTGCGCCTTCGGAACATTATCGTCAAACGGTACAAAGTATTTCACAAGAAATTTCTTGACGGGCATCGCCTTGTTATCTTTATCGACTGTGAAGAGCGGAATCGCCACCGATCGCTGCTGCTCAAGGGTATTGTAGGCACTCTTAGCACTGAGCGCATTCACCTGTCCCGGCTCCACGTGAGGAATGTCGGTCGTCTGCGTGAGGAGCGTTGTTTCATATGAAAGACCATCTGGCGTCTCACTACTCGCAGAACTCAGCGGCTTCTCGGGCTGGTACCCTGGGAGCTTTTGCTTCAAGTTATAGAGACCATTTTCGAGGCCAGCCTCAGCCATATACAGCGCCTTGCCATCCTGCACAAAATCACTGCCAGTTCGGATATCGCCCGCAATAAGTTGTGCGATACCCACCGCCACAAGCATAATGAGCGACGTGATCAAAAACGTGGTAATGAGCGCGCTGCCTCGACGAGTCGAAGTTTTGAGAGAGCGTGCCGTGAATGGTGAGGAGAAAAACATCATAAGAAAAAATACATACTAATATACTCGCGAAGAAAAGGTCGTTTGCAGATAATAATTATTCCCAAACATCACGTGCAACGTAACAGAAGGTTGCATCTGATAGGCCGAACTTTGCAAATTTTTATTCGTATCCCCCATCGGGGCGAGCGAGAAACTCACCGTATGAAGTTGCGCATGTGGAAGCGATAAAACCTGCTCACCAAGAGGCAGCCAAATCTTTCCAGGATCTTGCTTGGCACGCTGGAAAACAATCTTCCCCTGTTCTTGGTCGTTCACTTTTTCACTCACAAAGGTGACCGTCGTTCGCTCTGTTTGATTTTTATTCACAAGCACAAGCTTGCTCTGAGGCTTATCAAAAGAAAGCGTACAGAGATCGCCGGTCTCATATCCACAAAAATCGATCGTCTTCGTGCGCATCTCATCCTGCACAAAGTTCACGAGCGTGCGAAGATCTGCAACGACTTTACGAGTCTCATTTGCGTCACGCTGGCTGCGATAGAGCTGAAAAAAAGAGCTCATGAGAACACCCATCAAGATCATAAAGATCGAGAGTGAGACGAGAATTTCGATTAAGGTGAAACCCTGTTTCGATGACGAGCGCCGAGCTGAGAAATACAAAAAGTTCATAAAAATATTAGAATGGTCGCTGTTTCCAGTTGGTAAATTCTGTGGAGAGATCGAGAGATTTTGCCGTGCCATGATCCATCCAATCCACATGTGCGGTCACGAGCATTCGATCAGTCACCACGTCACTCTTGTCGCCATTGTCCTTGAGAAACGAGAGCGTGACCGTTCGTCGATACGGAGACTCGGTCATGCCGGGAGTCACGATATCTTGCTTGTGAACAAAGTTTGGAACCCCTCCGCCATCCACCCGATAGAGTTGATCATCGCAGTTCTGAGTTTTTGGACACGCCTGAAAAATCCAAGGTGACGCCGCAAACGCCGCCTCTTTTTGATCAAGGGCACTCGGTGTACTCAGAGCAACCTTCCGGAATATGCGGTATGTTCCAGGCAAAAAAGGAGCCTCGACCAACTTCGCCTCAGCGCTACTCCCATCCCAGGCAAGTCCCTGACGGAAATAACTATCACGAATATTTCGCACACCCTCGAGACCCTCCTGTGCCAAATTATATCCAATGAATCGCTCGATCTGTGCCGTATTTCCACGAATCGAGGTCACGTACAAACTCGCCGCACCAAAGATCACAATCGACATGATGCCGAAACTGATGATGAGCTCGAGGAGCGTGAAACCTTTCTGGTTGGTGAGATTTTTTTTCATCGTTAATTTTTTTCAAGAATTCCAAATGGCAGCTGCAGAGTGACCTGTGCGACCTTCGAAGTATCCGCACCATACTGCAGTGCAAAGGAGATACTCGACTGTCCCGAACCGATCGACGTAGCCGAAAGTTCACCACGTGGCGGAATCGCGTATACCGATTGATCCGACTCGATACCCACCTGAATCCCCTCCATGAGACTCACCGTCTGTCCGATTTTTTCCGTCGCAAGATTACACGAAAGCTCACTCTGATTCACCGAGCTCGAAGCATCTTTATACTCCGCGATCACGAGCCGAACGGGCTTGCCACTCTGGAGCGAAATTCCATAACACATCGGCACACTTCCCTTCCCCGATCGAGCTTGCTGCTGCACACTTTTCACCGCCGACTGCAACGAGTCCACCGCAAGAGACAGCGAGATACTCTTTCGATAGCTAAAGTAGCTCGAGATAGAAACTGCCACAATCAGCGCAATAATCGCGATCACAATCACGAGCTCAATGAGCGTAAATCCTCGTCGATCTGTGTGGGATACTCGTGTCATGTGCGGCGCGTAAAAAAATCCGTAAAAATTAAATCTGGCTCGTCAGGTCAAAGATCGGCATCAACACAGCGAGGGCCATGAGCGCCACAAATACACCGGCGATAATAATCAATGCCGGCTCAAAAATCGTCGTAAGTTTTTTCAACATATATTTAATCTCTTTCTCGTACTGCGTCGCAGCACGAGCAGCACTCTGAGAAATCGTTGCAGACTGCTCACCAATTGCGAGCATTGAGGTAATTTCTTCCGGGAACAAAAACGGACTATCCTGAAACGCCGCGTGCAACTTTCCGCCCTGCTGAACCTGAGACATCGCGTCCCACAACTTCAATCGGTAAGCCTCATTCGGCACACTTCGCGCGACCATTTTCAAGGTTGTTAAAATAGGAAGACCAGACTCAAGCAAGATCGCAAGCAAACGAATAATCCGCAGCACATAGACCTTTCGTCGAAGCATACCAATGATCGGAAGCTTCAACACAAACATGTCCCACTGCAACTTTCCGGTACCGGTTTTTACATAAAAATTCCATGTACCGTACACGGCAAGAACACCCAGTGCCATCAACCACCAGTATCCAGATACGATATGCTGAGCTGTAATCAAGGCCTGCGTTGCAGCCGGCAAAGGATGACCACTTCCGGTGAGATCCTGAGAAAAATTCAAAATTTTTGGAACGAGAAAGGTCATCACACCAAATCCGACGAGGAGCAATACACCAAACACGGTGATCGGATAAAACGCAGCACTCCACAGCTGAGACTGCAAGTCATACGCATCCTCTACTTCAGTCGCAAGTCGTGCAAGCATCCGATCGAGATGACCAGAGACCTCACCACTTCGGATCACGCCAATTTCAAAGTCTTCAAAAACATCGGGAAAACGTGCGAGACAGTCGGCAAACGCCTTACCCTTTTCTACATCATACGCGACGGTGAAAAGCACTCGTCGCAGACGTTCACTCTCGGTTCGTCGAGCCACAATTCGTAGCGACTGAATGAGCGGAACACCGCTATCCACCATCACCGACAAGAGATAAAAAAAGTATGATTTTTCTTTCAGCGACACCCGACTATGGTCAATGAAAAAATCATTGAGCTGTCGCCATACACTCAAGCGAGTATTGTCGTAGACGCCGTAGACGATTTCGGGAATGGGAGTTTGTGGAGATTCCATATCGCGTAGGTTTTACTTACCCTGATAAAAAGCTTCCATCTCGAGCGAGAAGTTCACCGCAGAGGTGCTCGCCTGAGGAATAACCTGCACGCTGATCGTCTTCACATGAATCCGTCGTCGGTTCGCCTCAATTGCTCGCAAAAATTCGAGCAAGTCACTATATCCACTCTGGAAACTCGCACTCATATTCACACGCTTTGGGAGCTCCTGCGTATCACTGAGTCCGAATTGAACTCCAGACAACACGACTCCATACTTCGTCGCAAGATCGTTGAGATTTTTGATCAAGGTATCCTGCTGGACACCGTCAGGAATCGCATCCAGATACTCCGACTGTTTCACCTCAGAGACACCGCTCAGGGCGGTTTCGGCATCCTGAAGCACCTTGAGCTGCTGCTGAACTCCAGCCTTTTTTCCAAGGACATCGTCTCGCAGACTCTTCGCATCATCGAGTTTTCCATTCAACGGAAAGACCGCGAGCGGAACCGCAATGAGCATCACAAGCACGAGCACGGCAGCCGTACCAAGATAAAACTTCTGCTTCTGATCAGGAGTCTGGTCGCCTGGTTGTTTACCAGCGAGCTCAAACATATTATTTTCCATGGTAGGTGAGGTTTAAGACATAAGTAAGGACGGTCTGTCCCTGATCGTTTTGATTTTTGGAAATAGTCGGTACGAAGACGCCACTGAAAAAAGTTGATTTTGAGAACGCACTCACAACATCGGCAAT
>JAHFJT010000031.1 GCA_023245695.1 Candidatus Peregrinibacteria bacterium
CTGTATGCTGCAAAAAACTCTTACGTTAGCTCCTGCGAATTCTAAGGATATGCATCTCGATATCGATGCACGAGAGGTCGTCGAGATGATGAAATTTTATAAAACTCGAGATGTTTTAGACGCTGCACAACAGGATCCAAAATTTCTGAAATTGGAGACAGCCATTGTTTTTCGTAAGGATGTTATTGCGCAGCCTCTGCAGGTTGCTCAGTACTCTTTCTGGGTAGATACATCTCCTATTTTTCGGCACGTCCGAAATCGTATTCAGGCTCAAAATGATCTTCGGATTTTTAGTCAGGAGCTCATCGACCATACCGAGAAAAAACTTGGACATATGACCGTTCTCTCCAGTCCTTGGACTCCGGGTTCTGAGATTCAGGGCGCTCTCAGTCGTCGTCGTCGGGAGCATCAGCATGAAATTGATTTCTTGGTTTCCTGCTGTTCGAATCCTGCATTTCATCATGTCTCAAAGAGCTTTATTCAGGAAAATGCCCGCTTTATGCCATCACAGAAGGAGTTCTTGGAGGGTTTCCGAACGAATCTTATTCGGCGAGTAGATGCCGTTCTTGCGGATCCAATCTACTGTTTAATTGATTCAGAGTGGGATATTCTCGTACGATTGCGTATGTTTCTTAGTCGGCATGAGTCTCTTTAGGTATACTCTTAGTGTATGAATATTTTTTTTCGTGAAATTTCGAGTTTGACCGAGGCGCAGCGCGAACTTCGTGCGCTTGGTGTTGATAGTGCGGGCGTGGGGATTATGGCAAAGAAGATGGTGATGCGTGTTTTTGCGATGAAGGGTTTGTCGGTGCGTGCTGCAAATATTTTGAAACAGGAGTGTATCGCGGTTGGCGCTGATTTGGCGTTGCCAAAGGCCGCTTCATTTCTAGAAGGGGAGTCGACCGACGCGATTTTGATGGCGAATGCTTCCCAGTTGGAGATGTTGCTTTTGAATTTACGAGCGCAGCCGTTTGGACTTCGAGAGCTGGGAGAGGATCTCAATGCTATTGTGCGACGCATTAAATTTGCTTACGATAAGCCGCAAATCATGGCAGTTCTGAATGTAACGCCTGATTCTTTTTCTGACGGTGGTGCGCTTTTTGAAGATGGTCGAGTGAGTTTGGAAAAAGTGGAGCGTGCGATTGAGCAGGCTATTGCCGATGGTGCGGACTGGATCGATGTAGGCGCAGAGTCGACAGGGCCAACCTCGAAAGATGTTTCCGTGGAAGAAGAGCTGGCTCGACTGCAGCCGGTTTTTGAGATGATTCGTGAGAAACGTTTTGCGGATCGAGTGAAGTTTTCGATCGATACGTGGAAGTCGGAGGTCGCGGATATGGCGATCCGGCATGGAGCTGCGATGGTGAATGATGTGACCGGACTACGAGGGGATCCGAGGATGGGGGCAGTGGTGGGAACAGGCGCACTTTGTGCGCTCATGTACTCCAAAGATCCCACCCCACGAACGACGCGTGAATCGGTGCAGTACGACGATGTGATGGATACGATCACGACGTTTTTTGCTGAGCGGATTACGTATGCGCAGAGCCAGGGCGTGAAACTCGAGCAAATAATTCTCGATCCAGGCATGGGGGCGTTTGTGAGTGGCGACCCGAAGTATAGTTTTGAGGTGCTTCGACGATTGGCGGAACTAAAGGTCTTTGGACTCCCGATTCTTGTCGGGCCTTCACGAAAATCATTCATCCCGGGCACGCTCGAAGAACGCCATGAAGGAGGATTGGCGAGTGCTACGATTGCGTATCTGAATGGAGCTTCGATGCTTCGAATGCACGAGGTGAGGGCGGCGAGACGGAGTTTGGATGTTATCTGGTTAACCAGATCAGAGCCGTAAGCCAACTTCCAGAGATCGCGAGGAGCGCGAACTGCGTGGTGACGTTTTTTGCGTGATGTCTCATATAGAAACGGAGATAAGTGATTTTTCGCTTATCTATACGCTATGCGGCCACCTTCGTTACAGATGTTGCGACGATTTTTTGGAAATTATCACGATCGAGGTACTCGATATTTGGTTTTGGACTCCATCCATGGAATCGAGAGATTGTGGTTGCTACTGTGAGCTGTTCTCGTGGTGAAAGCTGAAGTTGGCCTGTTTTGGCGAGTTTTTCGAGTGCCATGAAGACGCCAAGAAGGGTGTCTCCGCATCCGGTAAAACTTACCTCTTTTTTGCCAAGAGTTACGCCGATGCTTTCTTGGATGATGGCTTGAATTGCCTCCAGGTCGGGTGGCTTCACCGTGATAATTTCTCCGGTTAGGTTGTCACAGAGGCTCACGGTTTTGTCTTTATTCGTGACGAGAGCCCGTCGTGGGCCGGTCAGGCATAGCGCCATCGCGAGAACGTGAGAGGCATCTCCTTCTGACCGAATGCTTTCGAGCAGGTTTGGGCGTTTTCTTTGGAGAAAGGCACGCGCTTCTCCTGCGTTGAAGGCGATGAGATCGGTCGCTCTGAGGACGTCATCTTCGACGTCACTTGGGATGGTGCTTCTTCCCGGGGCGATGGTTATATTGGTTTTTGTACTGTGATGTTTGCGGTCGATCAGGAGCTTCCAGGCTGTTGTTTCTGGTGAGGTAGAGCTGATAAAAAAGTCTTGTCCAACCCCTTCTCGGCCGGGGAGTGCGTACTTCTCCGGGTTGAAATTTGGCGTATAGGAGAGATAGCTTTCATCTTGTTTGCCTGGAACGTACCAGCCCTGACGGATGTCAGTATCTGGACTTTGAGGGATATAGGTTTGCGTTTCTCCTATGACGCGATGCATGAGGTCACGGAGCTGAAGATTCGTCGTGAGCGAGTGGAAAAAAGTCTGGGGACCGAGAACGCCATAGGCATCGAATGTCTCGAGTGTTTTTTGGTAAGCAACTGCGGTGTTCACAGTGTTTCCTCCGGGTTGAGTCTCAGCCTGGGTATAGTCGATTTTCATGACCCGCTTTTTTTGATTCTGCGGAGAGAAGATGAGTGATGAGACCGGGCTACCCATCGAGACTCGTGGGTTGTCGATTCGGACGCGATCCTGGGTGCTTCTCAAAAGATGCGCTACTTCAGGAGATGGTTTTGGATCGCGAATACGGGTGTCGGAAACGAAGCCACGGGTTCCTGATAAAAAATTCATCGGCTGGATACGTTCGGACATACGGGTTTGGGGGTTGTGAAAACGCAGGGGCATGTTATGCTAAGACCCCATTCTATGGGTATCCTTTTCTTTTTACAACTATGTTCGTTACAAAGGAGTTTACTTTTCATGCATCTCATTTTCTAACGAAGTACTATGGTAAGTGCGAGCGGCTGCACGGTCATTCGTATCGGTTGGCGGTGACCGTGGAAGGCGAAATTGGCGAGAATGATATGGTGATTGATTTTGGCGTGCTGAAGCGTATCGTGGTGCGACGTGTGATCGATGTGTTAGATCATCATCATCTAAATGATTTTTTTGAAAATCCTTCTGCAGAGCGAGTGTGTGAGTGGATTTGGAGTCGGCTGGAGAACTTTTCTGAGTTGTTGCGAGATGAGGTGGCAGATCCGAATATTACTGAAGGTATGCGGAAATTTTTGATGAAGGGTGAGTCGGTGGATGCGGCTGTTGTGGCGCGCGAGACGAGTTTTGGCGTGCGACTGTATGAGGTGCGACTGTGGGAAACGGAGGGGTCGAGTGTACATATACGAGCGAAGTGAGTGTGTTTTGTTCCAGTTCCTGTTTTGTAATTTTTGGCAATATGCGTGGAATTTTTCTTGGTCTTGGGTCGAATTGTGGCGAGTGTTCACGGCTGATGCGTGATGCGTTGGTCTTGCTGGAAGAGCGGGGAGTAGTGATGGTGGCTAAGTCATCGCTCTATGAAACTGAGCCGATTGTGGGTGAGTGGCAGGATCGCGCGGCCGTGATGGAGCGGGGGAATTTTTTGAATGCCGTGGTTGAGGTCGAGACCGAACTGAGTCCGATGGAGTTGCTGAGTGTGTGCTTGGAAGTGGAGGCGCTTTTGGGTCGTGTGCGAGAGGGTGTTGAGCGCTGGAGTGCACGGACAATGGATATTGATGTGTTGCTGCATGGTAGTCAGGTGATACGAGAGGTTGGTGATGGGTTGAGCGGATTCGATGGGTCAAATGGGTTGAGCTTGGTGGTGCCGCATCCCCTGATCCAGGAGCGGAATTTTGTGCTCGTACCTCTGGCAGAAATTGGCGGCGGGGTGTTGCATCCAGTGCTTGGTGTTCGGGTGGCTGAGTTGCTTCGTGCGTCTAGCGATGGGCACCGAGTGTTGGTTTCTGGGGAGAAGTGGTGAGAGTTTTTGCATGTTTTCGTGATGGGTTTATGGAGGTTTTTTGCTGTCAGAAATTTACGACAGATTTTTTGTGTATGTGTGCTGTTTTGCTGTGCTGTATCTTGCTTTTTTGGCTTCTGTTTGCTAGAGTATCGGTACATATTGGAACTGCGGCACGCACGTTTTTCTTAAGAAAAGGCCCGCAAAAATATCCGCCCATATGAGCCTCGGCTCGGGTATCTTTATTTTTGTAACCTTTTGTTTATATGGAGAATCTCGAACAGTGGTCCGATGAGCAAATATTGGCAACGTGTATGCGGTATGGCGAAGAAGCGCGCAAATGGAAGAATAGATTTCTCGGACTGTTGCCAGAGGTGGAACGGAGGAAATTGTACCTGCAGAAGGGATTTTCTTCGATATTCCACTTTGCGCAGGTGCTTGGTGGCGTGAGTGAGGAGCAGGTGAGAAATGTGGTCCGCCTGGAAAAGCGCTTCCAGAAGACACCGGCATTGCACCATCTCTTGGTTCATGGCGAGGTAAGTATCCACAAAATGGAGAGAGTTGCCTTTATTGCCGAACCAGACAATGAAATATTCTTGGCGGATCAGGTGCAGATGCTGTCAAAGACCGCTCTCGATACCCTTGTGAGAGATGCAAAATATGCTGAAGTAAAAAGTCTGGACGTCCAGACTTCTGCATTATCTACCATGGAAGAAACCATGCAAGTAGCTGTGGAGCTGGATGCCGAGGTTGCAGATAGGTTAATTGCGATGCGGAACAAAGGGATCGACATCAACAAGCTTCTTGATGAACTTCTGGATACCTACCATGAAGAAATCCAGCAAACAAAAGAGCAGATCGGAGAGAGCTGCAAAGAAACCGAGAGCAGATATATCCCACAAGCCGTGAGAGATATATTGGCAAAAGAGTACGGAACGAAGTGTTCGATCGATGGATGCGAACGACATTCTGAAGAAATCCACCATACCCAACGCTTCTCCCTCGCCAAGAGACACGATCCCCGGTACATGGCGCTCTTGTGCCACGAACACCACCAGATCGCGCACAGCAAAGACGTGCGGGTGCAGGAGATCAGGGCAAAGGTGCGAAAGCGGGAATAATTGCACGTACCATGTTCATCACGTAAAATGCCAATATGATCTTTTTTATTTTTATTGCGATTCTTTTTCGGGTGATATTTGGTCCACTGGATGCGCAGTCAATCCAGCAGACTTCAGCGAATGTGCTTGCGACGAATCCCGTACAGGCGACTCAGGTAACGCTCGAGAACTCCCAAAAACTGCAACAAGTATTCACCGTGGAGGTTGCACGGACATACGCGGAGCTTGAGCGAGGACTCATGTATCGGACGTCGATGGCGCAGGATCACGGCATGCTTTTTGTCTTTCATGATGAGCAGCCGCGGACGTTTTGGATGAAAAATACGCTCATTCCCCTCGATATGATTTTCACGACGAAGGATGGCATGATTGTGAAAATCTGGCACGATGTGCCTCCGTGTCATATTACCGCGAAATCTCCTACGTGTGCCGTGTATGCTTCTGGAAAACCGGCTGCGTACGTGCTTGAAATTAATGGAGGACTTGCGCAAAAAATGGCTTTAAAAGAGGGCGATCGGATGGTACTATAAGGCCCGTATGGCATCACAACCTCTCAAACTCTTTGCTGGAAGCTCGCATCCTGCCCTCGCGCAGGAGGTTGCTCGACAGCTTGGTATTGAGGTTTCCGAGACGATCAATAATCGTTTTGCGAATGGTGAGATTTATATTCGACCTGTGGAGACGGTTCGAGGTCAGGACGTTTTTGTGATTCAGACCTGCACGGACAAGGTAAATGAGGAGCTCATGGAGCTCTTTATTCTTCTCGATTCTTTGAAGCGTTCCTTTGCTGGAAAGATCCATGTGGTAATTCCGCACTATGGATACGCCCGTCAGGATCGTGTCGCACAGCCACGTGAACCGATTACCGCCAAGCTCATCGCGGATCTTATTTCTGCGGCAGGTGCCGATCATGTGATTACGATGGCGCTGCACTCCGATCAGGAGCAGGGCTTCTTCAACTTCCCAGTGGATAATCTCAATCCTCGAAAGCTTTTCGTCGACTACTTCAAGAAAAAGAAAATTAAAGATCTCATTATTGTGAGTACGGATGCTGGTGGCGCGAAAGATGTGAAGAAGTTTGCGGATATGTGCGGGGTGGATTTTGCGCTCGTACACAAGACTCGACCAAAGGCGAATGTGTCCGAGGTGCTGCATGTCGTGGGTGAGGTTGAGGGCAAGACCTGCCTTATTTATGACGATATGATCGATACGGGTGGAAGCGTGGTGAATGCCGCGAAGGCTCTTCGAGATCGAGGTGCCAATAAAGATATGTATCTCGCTGCGGTTCACGCGGTCTTTTCTGATCCGGCCGTAGAACGTATGAAGGCTGCTGGATTTAAGGAGGTCGTGGTATCGAATACGATCCCACTCCCAGCCGAGAAGCGCTTCAAGGGGCTCACGGTGCTTTCTGTAGCTCCGCTCCTTGCTCAGATTATTGAAAATGTTCACGAGTCCAAGTCGGTGACGAAGGTCTTTGACTAGGCATATTCTTTGGCTTAAGGACTGAGTTGCCTGGCTTTTTTCGCTTATTTCTGCTATACTATACTCAATGATTTACCTAGGTTCTGACCATGCCGGCTACGAGATGAAGGGTGCTCTCAAGGAGTACTTGAATGAGTTAAACCAGGAGTTTGTCGATCTTGGAGTTTTTACTACGGACTCGATGGACTATCCGGATATTGCTCGAGAGGTTGCTGAAAAAATTTCTGAGAATCCTGGCACCTTTGGTGTTTTGATTTGCGGAACGGGAACGGGCATGGCGATCACGGCGAATAAACTCAATGGGGTTCGTGCGGCGTCGGTCGTGAATGAAACGATGGCCGAGATGGCTCGAAGACATAATGACGCGAATATTATGACGCTCGGGGCACGACTCATTGATGTGGCGATGGCAAAAAAGCTTGTGAAGATTTTTATCGAGACGCCATTCGATGCCGAAGAGCGACATCAGCGACGAGTTGATAAGATCACTGAGATCGAAAAAAACCGAAAATAAAACAGAATAACGCGCATACCTATGCCACGTTCATCGCTTCCCATATTGATCGCTCCTTCTATTCTTTCAGCGGATTTTGGAAAGATTAATCTTGAAATTGCGACGATCGATACCGAAAGTGATCTCATTCATGTCGATATTATGGATGGGCATTTTGTGCCGAACATCACATTTGGTCCGGGACAGGTTGGAACGATGCGCGCGAAAAAGCCTTTTGATGTGCACTTGATGATTGAAAATCCCGACCAATATCTCAAAGATTTTGCAGATGGTGTGATGAAGGCGGTGGGAGCCGAGCTCTATGCGCAGAGCTACCTTGTGGTGCACCAGGAGACGACCAAGCATCTTCATCGAACCATCCAGATGATCAAGGCTCTTGGCATGAAGGCGGGCGTGGCGCTCAACCCGGCGACGCCGTGGAACATGGTTGAGGTGGTACTCGACGATGTGGATATGGTGCTCTGCATGACCGTGAACCCGGGATTTGGAGGTCAGAAGTTCATTGAGTCGGTCATGCCAAAGGTGGCGAAGCTGAGAGAGCTTCGACCAAAGCTGAATATAGAGGTCGATGGTGGAATCAATGGAGAGACGGCACGGGTGGCTCTTGAAGCTGGTGCCAACATTCTTGTGGCAGGTAATTATGTGTTCAGTGCGGAGGATCGAACTCATGCTATTCAGGGTCTTCGTGCTTAGCGGTATTTAGCTTTGCATTACGTTGACAAAAGAGTATTTTATCGGTAGATTGATGTCTTCTATTTTTCTTTATGCTCGGTAATTTTTTACAGAACGGAGAAAGGCATCGAAGGCCGGATCTCGAGATGTTTTCAAAGCATCTTCAGTTCTCCCTTGAAAATCTCTCTCATAAAAAAGGCATGCCACCTGATCCCGAGGGTGTGAGCTTGCTTATGTCTCATATGCGTCCGACGATGGAGTTTTTGGAAGATGCGGCACGATTTGTTCCGGCGTCAGTCTTTACTGCGTCTAAAGATCCTCATGAACAAGAACGTGAAGCGAATGTATTTGCGCAGCGTCTTGCTGAGCATGTCTACAAAGTTGAGGCAGATATGCCGCAGCTGGAAGCGAGAGTTTCAGTGTTACCAAATGCGGAACGTTTCTGGCGACCAGGGTGGCAGAGTCGTGTACGTACCGCTGCGTACTTTGAGTTCGTGTCTCACTATGGCGTGCAACGAAAAGGCGAAAAAGATGAGCATGGCAATGCGCTTCCGTATAGCGAGCATCCGCGACGCACTGCCTTTGACGCAATTATTCATAAAGTTGGCCTTATTGATGAGGAGATGTTTTGTGCTGAGCTTCTTCATGATGTTCATGAAGATCTGGATAAAGGCATGCTGGTTACTAAAGCAAAAGGAAGTTTGAAGGATATTTCTCGCATATCTAGGGGTTTTATCGCGAGTAAAGAAATTCAGCCGTCTGATTCTCAGCATGGCACGATCGATATTAATAAGCTGGTTTCTCTTGTGGATAAGGCGCGGGCTCGTGAGATTTTGGGACGTAATGCAAATCGGACTGAGGCGCAAATTTGTCTCTTCTATCAGCTTTCTGAGATGAGCGATGAAGATTTTTTGGACTATGGTATTCGTGTGCTTCTCATGAAAATGGGTGATCGTATCGATAATGACGGCTCGATCGCGAATCTTGATCCGGAAAAGTTTTCAGCGATCTGGCTGGAGACGTGTTATGTGTACCTGTCTATGACGGACTCGCTTGATATGCGCAACTGTCAGGAGTGGTTTTATGATCTGCTAGAGCGCGTAAAATCAAATGAACGTTTGCAGCATGGGATTCAACGGCGTGAAGATGAGTTGATTCATCATCTTCCTCAAAAATTTGTGATACGAATTCAAGAAGAGCTTACTGAGGCTGGTTTTCGGCCAAATGATGTGCAGATTATTTTTCGTCCACGTGGTATTCGACACATGTCTCCGAGTGAAATTATGGGTCAGCAGGGGAATCCCTATAGTCAGGGTCTTGAGTTTTTAAATTTTTTGAATTTTGATCCGACCGCTGATACACCGATGCGAAATAAGGAGCTTGCCGAAG
>JAHFJT010000158.1 GCA_023245695.1 Candidatus Peregrinibacteria bacterium
AATCGCGTACTCGATGCCGTTGTGAATCATTTTGACGTAGTGGCCTGCGGCGCTTGTTCCGAGGTAGCCGGCACAGGTATCGCCATCAAAATCCTTTGCGGAGACTTTTTTGAGTATCGGAGCAATGGCTTTCCAGGCCGCTTTTTCGCCACCAACCATAATACTTGGACCATGAAGTGCGCCCTCTTCTCCCCCAGAAATTCCTGCTCCGACGACGTGGATACCGATTTTTTTTAAGGTCTCCTGACGACGAATCGTATCCTTGAAGTATGAATTTCCTCCGTCGATGATAATGTCCCCTTTCTCGATATAATCCACGAGCGCTGCGAGGGTTTCATCGACCGCGGCACCTGCTGGAACCATGAGAATAATTTTCCGGGGCTTCTCAAGTGACGCAACGAACTCCTGAACCGTTTTGCAGCCGGTCATCTCTTTCGTGCCGTGTGCTGCCAAAAAAAGATCAACTTTATTGGGATTGTGATTGAAGAGACTGATCGTGAATTTCCGAGAAGCGATATTCCGAGCGAGATTTCCGCCCATTGTACCGAGGCCCATGAGGCCGATCTGTGTTTTTTTCATGGCCTAAGTATAAAGCAGCTTTCTCACGAGGAAAAGTCGCTTTTTAGCTAAACGAAATGTTGAAATTGTACATTCCCATTCCGCACATCCCCTTGAGTATGGTACCCGTTTTTTGCGCAGGTACATCTATGTTTGTCGTACCCGTCACTGGAAGCGTGCTACTATATCCGATACTCGGAATCACCACAGATGATGAACAGTCGAATGTCCCATTCGTCTTCATATGGATCACGGTTGGTACGTTAGCCTTTGCAATGGTTTGACGAGGTGTATAGCCGCCTCTTGCCGCGATTTCAATAATCTGGATCCCGTTGACGATCGTAGGTGGATTCACGCCTGCATCAGTGTCTTCACTCGATCCACTGCCTCCATTGCCGGATATGACGAGGAGCGTGATGACCGCGCCGATTGAAAGGGAAAGAAAAAACGCTACTTTCATATGCTAGAAGTTAAAGAGTGGTGGAATGATGCCGATGACGGCAAGGCTATTTATAACATTGAAGATGGCAAATAAAATCACGATGATGCCAGCTGTTCTAAAGAAAATTCTTGATTTTTGACCATGCTGGATACTCAGTGATGCGAAGCTTGTGAGGGCCAAGACGGGTAATGTTCCGAGGGCAAATATCCCCATCGTTAAGGCGCCGCCGACAAAACTTCCAGTTGAAAGTGTATAGACCTGCATTGATTGCGTAAAACCACATGGAAGAAAAAATGTCGCGATACCAATGAGGAGCGGGGCGACACCGTGGGTTATTCTGGTCGTGCCCATGGCTTTTTGCGAGAGTACTTTCGGAGTAGAAAATTGAAATCTCTTTGCCCAGGGAAATACATCAAGCAAGTTCACTCCGAGGATGAGCATAACGATCGCAATCAAGATGCCAATACCAAAGCTCATGATTGGCGTCAGCTGAAATGCCTTTCCGATAACTCCAATTAAGCCACCCAGTATAAAAAAACCCAGCATTCTTCCTACGTGAAACATAATTTGGGGCTTCACAGTATCACCACTTTTCGCATAATTGGCGGAGAGTGACAGGAGGAGTCCTCCTACGACGGCCATACATGTCGAGAGTGATGCGATAATCCCAACGAGAAAAATAGTTCCGTAGTTAATTTTATTGGTACTCACGGCATTCACGATGCCGAGCTTTTGAAGGAGAAAAAAGATCGCGATGAAACCGAGTGCTATCGGAATGGCGATTGCAAAATCCTCTAAGTGCCTCTTTGTCTCCTGCTTCTCGGCAGAAAGAGTATACCCGTGTTTTTGAATAGCTTTCGTCAGCTCTTGGGCGAGGTCTTCAAGGCTCTTGTCGCCAAATTCACCCGTTACCCTGAGTGTATGCGTCTTGAGACTCGAGGTTACTTTTTCGATATTTGGAAGATCGCCTATCTCGCTCTCCGTCATGAGTTCGCAGGCATGGCAGTGCATTCCGGTTACGTGAAATGTGTATGTTTGAGACATATAAGAATGGTGTTATGAGAGGTTACGCATCTTGAGACGGAGTGAATTCGATACTACCGATACGCTTGAGAAAGCCATCGCCAAGCCCGCAAAGACGGGGTTGAGCAACAATCCAAAAGCAGGATAGAGAATTCCTGCGGCCACAGGAATGCCAATAATGTTATAAATGAAGGCCCAGAAGAGGTTCTGTTTCACCGTGCGGATCGTTATTTTCGAGAGACGGATGGCCTTTACGAGCTTTGCGATGTCTCCGTGGAGAAGCGTGATATCGGACGACTCAATCGCGACGTCTGTTCCCGTTCCCATGGCGATACCAACATCTGCTTGCGCCAATGCCGGCGCGTCATTTACCCCATCTCCTGCCATAGCCACGATCCTTCCCTTCTTCTGGAGATCTTTCACGATGTTGAGCTTATCTTCTGGTAGCACTTCGGCAAATACCTCGTCGATACCAACTTGCTTGGCGAT
>JAHFJT010000159.1 GCA_023245695.1 Candidatus Peregrinibacteria bacterium
TATATCTACAAAATACACATAAAAAAACTCTATGAATAAGTCTATTCTCCATGCTTCCATCGCCGTCACCACTACGGCCCTTCTCTCGGTTCTCATTACCCTTGCCCCACTCAATACTCGCGCCGTCGAGCCTTCAGTCCTTACTGCTGTCGCCGTGGCACAGGATTCAGACGTGGACGACTCATCTGTCGATCCTGCTGAGATTATTCGCCATCTCAATGCGGCTGATAAGGAGCTTACAAAATTTGAAAAAAACCTCCCTCGTTACCGTAGTTCCCTGAGTTCGTGTGAACGAAAACGCGTTTCACAGAAGCGATCCTGCAGTGCCGGCGTGATCCGAAAAATGGCGGTCAGTCTCCGGGCTCTCTGTACCTACGATGATGTCCTCGACCTCGCTTGTGATGAGCTTTCAGCTGATGACACACAAGGTTTCTTTGCAGCCTTTGATGAGAACTTCTTTGAAGATGCACATCAGAGCATCGATGATGAGCTTTCTAGTTTGTCATCAGATGAGTCTGATGCTGATTTGAGCACGCAGGAATCAGAGTGTTTTGACCACAACTACAAAACCTACCTCTCCGATCACTGCATTCAGCTCCGAAAGAGTCAGGGTTTGCGGTAATTTTTTCTCTCAAGAGATCTACTTCTGAAGCTCAAGTACGAAACTTGATGCGCAGAATGGCTGACCTGCTGGCGACTTAAGTGTATCTGCAAAGTCGATTCCTGCAGTGTGACACAATTTTCCTGGCGCGACTCCGTCTGCGGAAAAGTTCTTGAGCGGTGGAACCTGGAAGGTGTGTGCTTTTTCCATTTTTGCTGACTTCATATCTGGAAAGGCAAGGAAATCTACCGTCTGGTCTACCTTAATAGTGAATTTTCCCAACTTTCCACTCAAACCAGTCGACACCGTCTTGATCAATTTTCCGACGTATTGATTATCTACGAGGGTTATATCGTAGAGGTTGATGTAGGCTTTTGGAATCGCTGGGGCGTTGTCTTCGGCGACGGTGACAGCTTTTACTTTTACCGGGACGATATAACCCGCTTTTGCAAATGCCGCAGGAATGGATATAGATGTTACGATGGACAGCGCGAGTGCGAAAGACAGTGTTCGTTTGGTATTCATGAATCGTGGGGGTGAATGTATGCGTCTATTTTCCCTATCTCTTCCCTTCCCGTCAATCATTTGTGTTTTCTTTACAAAACACTTACGATGACCCCTTATCGAAGTTCATTATTCTGTTTTGATTTTTCACCTATGAACCGACTACCTCATACGAGGCCCCTTCCTTCTGACTACCACCTGTGGGCTCCGGCTGAGAATGAGGATCAAGCTATTGCGCGACTTGATCGCATGGCTGAGTCTATTCGGGCTGGAATCGTGACCACCCGAGCGCAGGTTGAACATTTTTATGCAACAATTCCTGAGTTTATCTGTCCAAAAGGTGCCGATGGCGAGTTTCAACCTATGTCTGATCGTGTCGAGCATGCCTATCATGTCGTGGAAGAATACTTGGGACAAAGGGCTCGCGTGGATCCTTCCGTACGGCTGGATGCTCGGACGACAGCAATTTTTCAGGAGATCAATAGAGTAAGTGCCTTGGTGAGAGAAGGACCTATCGATAAAAAGGTGAAGCGCCTCGTTCAGACGATTCGGGCACAGGGCTTTTCTCTGGAGGTGTTTTCCATCTCCTCGGAAGATGTGGAGGCATGGATTCGGAAGGGGCGGATCGCCGAGGCCCAAAAAGTACTTTCCTCTATCCAGGAGCGCCATGCACGAGGACAAATGACGACGTACCGACAGTTCCGTCGACTCACGGATGCCATGGAGCGGCATAACTTTGGATTTGAGGATCTTGCTGCGTAAGCTATACTGAGAAGTACTATTTCGTATGCATTTTTATGGACTTCAATGAGCTGACGCCAGAGGAAGAGCGTGTGATTTTGAACAAAGGAACGGAGGCGCCATTTACGGGCGAGTATGACAATTATTTTGCGAATGGCACGTATATCTGTCGACGCTGTAATGCCGAGCTCTATCGTTCTGAAGATAAATTCAACGCGGGCTGCGGTTGGCCAAGTTTCGATCAAGAAATTCCTGGCGCTGTTCGACGTCTTCCGGATGCTGATGGACGACGTGTGGAGATTCTCTGTGTGAACTGCGGGGCCCATCTAGGACATGTTTTCGAAGGCGAGCAGCTCACCGAAAAAGATACGCGTCATTGTGTAAACTCGCTTTCACTCCGTTTTATTCCTAAAAAACCGTAACCATGATGGAAACTGCTGTCTTTGGAGGAGGATGTTTTTGGTGCTATGAGGCGATTTTTGCCCGTCTGAAGGGTGTAGAGTCTGCTGTGAGCGGATACGCGGGTGGCGCATGGAAAGATCCTGACTACGACAACGTGAGCATGGGCCGTACCGGTCATGCCGAGGTGGTACAGGTGACGTATGATCCTGCCGTGATTTCATACGAGTCACTCCTCGATATTTTCTTTCACATTCATGATCC
>JAHFJT010000160.1 GCA_023245695.1 Candidatus Peregrinibacteria bacterium
GTATGAAGAGGCGGAGATGATCAAGCTGACGTACAGCGCTGATCGACTCGAAAAACATTCTCAAAAAATTGTCCGAGAAGCGATGAAGAGCGACTGCGACGTGTGGCTGAGCGGCATTATCCTCACCCTGAGTGAGTTTGATATCGATAGTCTTCCGACGAAAATTTACCTCTGTGGTGGTGGCTCGAAGTTGCCTGAGATTTTCGAGGTGCTCGACTCTCGCGAGTGGGTGAAGACACTGCCTTTCTCAAAGAAGCCGCAGGTCAGTTTCCTCAGTCCAAAAATGGTCGCCAACATGTACGATGAGACCAAGCTTCTCAAGGAAGTGCAGGACGTAACGCCGATGGCGCTCGCCAATATGACCCTCGATTTTGTAGGCGAGGAACATATTCTCTCTACCCTTCTCAAGAAAGTTGTTCGCCTTATGCAGATCTAGCCGCAGGCGCTTGCAGATTTAACTCCCCTCCCATGTCTGACAAAGAAAAATCACCGAAAGATACATCCTCAGAAACCAAAACCGTCTCATCACGGAAGATTTTTTACTGCGAAATTGACGACGAAGTGACCATGATCTTTGATAGGGTGAAGAGCACGAAGTTGAAAGATATTTATCTCGTGGTTCCGCGACAGGCTACGATTTTCCAGAGTCTGGTGAATCTCAAAATTCTCAAGCGCAAGGTCGAAGAGGCTGGTAAAAAAATCCATATCATTACTGACGATGTAAATGGTGTT
Source organism: Candidatus Peregrinibacteria bacterium (assembly GCA_023245695.1). Lineage (GTDB taxonomy): Bacteria > Patescibacteriota > Gracilibacteria > UBA1369 > UBA12463 > CALREA01. The sequence continues at coordinate 733 of JAHFJT010000160.1, forward strand.
CACCTCACGCATCAGGCGGGCATTCCGGTGTACGAGCGACTCGAGACACAGGGTGGCTATGTGCCAAAACCTGAGGATGAAAAGATGAAGATCACGCCGCTGAAGGCTACAGTCAATGCTGTGGAAAATGAGGCTCCGACCCGACTTTCTGAGAAAAAAATGTCGATCACCGAACTTCTTGGTCGCGGAAGAAAGCGAAAGATTCCGCTCATGAGCAACGCGCTCACCTTTTTCAAAGGCAAAGAGAAAAAAGACCGTGAGATGAAGTTTGTCGTCGTCTCTCCAAATCGTCAGGCGCTCATCGCACTTATCACGATTAGTTTCTTGCTCGTCCTTATTATCTTTTATATTGCCCTTCCTGGTTCGACCGTCTATCTGACTCCAAAATCGGATGTCATCGATCACACCGTGAATGTAACCTTTGCTGACTACGAAGCCAATAAATCAGAGCTGGATAGTCATCCTGCCAAGATCCTTGCCTCTCATCGTATTACCACGACGGTTCACCGCACAATCCTCCAAGGAACGAGTGGAAAGATTTTCCAGGGACAGAATGCTCGAGGACGTCTCACTGTTTTCAATACTGAGCCGAAGCCTTGGCCACTCATTCCAAACACCCGATTTCAGACGCAAGATGGCGTCGTCTTCCGAATTAATCAGTACCTCACGGTTCCTGCGGGTCGCGCCGATCAGCCGGGGAGTCTCGATGTTGACGTGCTCGCTGATGAGTTCGATGCGTATGGTCAGCCTGTCGGTGATCGTGGAAATATCGCACCGACGAAATTTTTCCTTCCGGGTCTCAATGTCGACAATCAGAAGAAAGTTTACGCTCAGTCAAAGGTTGCCTTCACGGGCGGCGCAACATCGGTGAAGAAAAAAGTCTCGAAGGATGATATTCTCGCCGCGACAAATAAACTCAAAAAAGATCTCCAGGATGCCGTAGAGTCAGAGCTTGAGAAGGCTATTCAGGATAAAAATGTTTCGATGACGGATCGTGCGAAGTTCACCCTTCTCAAGGGCAAGCTTGCATATGATATTGGTGAGGCTCGCATCTCGATCCCTGCTGATATCGAAGGGAAGGAGATGGATCAGTTTACGGCTACCGGCGAGGTAGATGCGGCTGGCGTGTACTTCAACTTGAATGAGGTTCTCGAGATTATGAAGGCGGAGCTCAAGGTTCGAAAGAGTCCAGATAAGCGCATCGTCAAGATCGACGACTCGACGATCACCTACCGCATCTTTGATGTCGATAAGGCTGCACAGAAGTACAAGGTAACCGCGAATCTCAAGGGGCTCGAAGAGTATGACATCAATCCATCACGAGAAAATGGTGAGCGTTTGATTCAGAAAATTAAAGAACACATCGTGGGACGAAAAGTTCAGGATGGAAAGGACTACATCTTGGGTCTGCCAGAAATCGCCGCCGTTGATATTAAGAACTGGCCCGTCTGGGCACCAACCATTCCTGGAATTCCTGACAACATCACCGTAGAGATTGTCAGCTCGAAGTAAGTTCTGGTATACTTTTCACGACCTCACCCCACTCACATGAAAAAAAATTCCCGCAAGCAATCTTCACGCGTGTCCGCACGTCGATCATCGATCGCCCTCGCGAGCGCTTTTGGTCTAAGCCTCATCTTCTCCCTCAGCTCACAGAGCGTTTTTGCCGGCGTGAATCCCCCTTTCAACAACCCACCATCGGGCAACGTCACTCCTACTTTTACCAGCATCGAATCTACCGGAGATGCTATCGTGGGACAGATCCTTCGAATCG
>JAHFJT010000032.1 GCA_023245695.1 Candidatus Peregrinibacteria bacterium
AGCGCAGTACTATGTTGCTCCTGGCGTCAAACCACCTGGTGAAGACCCGAATGAAAACTGGGTCGCTCGTTTGCAGGGACTTTCTGTCGATCCCGCTCACCCCGAGCCACTTTCTGGGTTGATTACTGACCCTCTGGTTTTGGGGCAGGTGACAACTACTGATACCAATATTGGACGAAAGCGTGCTGAGTGGACTCTGCGAAATTTTGCACACACTCGTGTCCTCGATACGGCATCACGTATTGTTCAGGCTCCACCAAATATGGATTTGCCGACGCTTACTTATCCTGCGTGTGCGCAGTGTCATACGGCTACACCGCTTGATTCTGTGGCTGCATCATTCTGGGATTACCAGGGTGAAGATGGATACAAGCATAGTAATAAATTGCCAGCTCCTTTCTTGAGCATTACCTATGGTGGCGAGTCGGTTCCAAAAGATTCTCCAGATCGACTTGGAAATATGATGTGGTTGATCTCTAAGGATGTGAAGTTTGCCCGATCGATGGCTGATTTGGCCTTTAATATGCTCATGAATCGATCTCCAATGGCTCATCCAAAGCCAGGAGAGATGGCGTATGAAGAGCATATGCGTCACTTCCAGGTGGAAGATGCATTTCTTGATAATATGGGAAAATACTTGATGGATCATGGCTATAATTTCCGTGAATTGATTCTTGAAATGGCTTCGAGTCGATGGTTTGCTGCAAATGGACGTATGACGTCAAAACCTTCTTCGTCGAGAAAAGAAGAATTGAAGGGTGTCGGTCCCAATATGGCACCGCCAGAGGTTCTTGCGTTGCGACTGCGACAGATGTTCGCTGATGAAGTCTTTCCTACCAAGGTTTCAAGCTTGGTAACCAATACGTTTGTACGTGAACTGGGTGGTATCGACTCGATCAATGTTCGAAATCGAGGAACATCACCGAATGCACCGAACGAGTTGGTGCGAGACTACTTGGCATATGAAGTTGATAAGCTCGTTGTTCGTGAGTTGTCACGACCACCACAGCAGCGGTATCTTTTGAAGGATCTTGATTTTACGATTCTTGAGGCACCCGTTTATCCGGTCGATAACACTCCAATTGCTGGCAATGAGGCCAAGTATCGAAATGCGCTTGTGAACATTCAGCGGCTTGCTCTCGGCAAAAACTTCGATCCGAATGCTCCTGAAATTACGGCTGAGTACAACAAGTGGATTGCTCTCTGGAAGCTCACACTTCAAGACCTCGGCAGTGGAAAAATTGCGAGCACACACCGTGCCGATGGCATGAGTCCGGATGATCCACAGGGTCTCGTTCGCACCTGGGGTGCGTATGTGGCTACAGTCGTTCAGGGACTTGAGTTTGGACTGTATTGATCTTTTATAAGACACCCGAATGACCCACGATAACTCTCATAATGGGGCTGATTTTTACGAGAAATCGTATCATCAACCGGATGATGTTCGGCAGTACGAACAGAAAATGGTAGGGGAGGCATTGCAGGCGGTGATTCGTAAGCGTCATGTATTTGAGGTGGGTTGCAGTACGGGCTACTGGACGCAGTTTATTTCGCCTGCGGCGATCAATATTGTGGCGATCGACCCTCGTGCCGATACGGTCGAGATTGCCCGTGCGAAGTCGTATTTTTGTCCGGTGACATTTGAAGTTTTGGATCCGTACGATCTCCCGTACCACGAGCACTCTTTTGATGGTGGCGTGGTGAGTTTCTGGTTTCACGATATTCCTCGCGAGCGTTTGGGTGAGTTTCTTGCAGAGTTTCATCGAGTCTTGAAGCCTGGATCACACGTGTTCATCGCTGATGAGGTGCGGGAAGGTGGCTACACTTCTTCAAATTTGGTCGAGGCTCTTGCGCCGTACGCGGAGAGCTTTGGTCAGGGAAATATCTTCTTTGCCAAGCACTACTGGTACGCGGCGTATACGGTAGCCTAGTCTTTTTCTTCATAAAAACTTCATCTTTTTTGTATATACTCATCGCATGAGAATTCTTGTCGTTGAAGATCAGAAAAAGTTAGCGCTCTCACTTCAGCGAGGGTTGGGACAAAACGGCTATGCGGTCGATGTCCTCTTTGATGGAGAGGCTGCGCTGAACCGAATTGAGCATCATAGTGATGACTATGATTTGGTTATTTTGGATGTGATGCTGCCGAAGGTAAATGGCGTGGAGCTCTGCACACAGCTCAGAGAAAAAGAGATGTTACTTCCTATTCTTATGCTCACAGCTAAGGATACGATCGAGGATCGGATTCGAGGGCTGGATGCTGGAGCCGATGATTATCTTGTGAAACCTTTTGCTTTCGAGGAGCTCTTGGCTCGCGTGCGTGCGCTTCTGCGAAGGCCACAAAGTTTGTTGACGAACGAGCTTGTTATTGGAGATCTGACACTCGATATCAGCACTCGACGGGTGATGCAAGGAGACCTCGAAATACCGCTTACTCTCAAGGAATTTTCTATTTTGGAGTACTTCATGCGAAATCCGAATCAGGTCCTGACTCGGGATCAGATTCTCAACCACGTGTGGGACTTTTCTTTTGACTCTTTGAGCAATGTGGTAGATGTTCACCTTAAGAACCTTCGTAAGAAGTTAGCAACTCATACGCATGATACATGTATTGAAACCATTCACGGAGTCGGTTACCGCCTTAAGGGGTAACATTTTTAAGGCGGCGCGCATTCGCCTGACGCTATACTATATTTTTATTATGGTGCTGGTGGTCGGTATTTTTAGTGGCATTCTCTATCTCACGCTTGAAAAAAATATCCGAGATTCTGTGGAGGAAAATGTGGGAGAGCATCGTATGCAAATGGATACGATCCGGGGAACGACCGATCGTTTGCAGTTTACGCTTGCGCTTTCTGATGCGCTTATTCTCGTGCTCATTAGCTCGTTGAGTTATCTCCTTGCGGGGAAGACGCTGGAGCCGATTGTGAAAGTATTCCAGACGCAGAAGCAGTTCAGTGCCGATGCATCGCATGATTTACGCACTCCACTTGCGATCATGCGCACGGATATTGAGGTGACGCTGAGTGATACGCACAAGACGCCTGGTCAGTACAAGAAAACACTCGAGAGCAATCTCGAAGAGGTGGAGCATATGTCTCGGATTGTCGAGAACCTCTTGCTTCTTTCTCGGCTTGAGAATGAGAAAAAAATCGATATGATGCAGGCGATCAAGTTGAGCGTTTTTACAGAAAAGATTGTTGAAAAGTTTGAGGAGCAGGCTCGTGCAAAACATATTACACTCACATTTGCATCACGCGAGACAGGGAGTATTTTTGGTGTTCCGACGGATTTGGAGCGGGCTTTGTACAATATTTTACAGAATGCGATTCACTATACGTCTGTCAAAGGAAAGATCTCCGTGGAGGTTTTGAGGCATGAGGACAACATGCACGTCACGATTGCCGATAGCGGTATCGGTATCCGCGAGGAGGATGTTCTTTTGGTATTTGATCGTTTTTTCAAGGCGTCGAATTCTCGCAATGAATATGCTGCCGGTTCGGGACTGGGACTGCCGATTGCTCAGGAGATTATTCAGGCGCATGGTGGAACTTTGGCTCTCCAGAGTGTTCTTGGCGAAGGAACGACCGTCACAATTGCTCTTCCAAAAACGGCGTAAAAATTCACGAGACCTTCATTTCGTGTTGGTACTATGCAGATAGTCTCAAGCATGGTCGAGTTGAGATTTTTAATCACCAAGTATAACCCCAATGTTCTATGCAATTTACCAAAAAAGCTGCTTCAATTGTTCTCGGTCTGGGTGCTGTAGCCGGAATGGCAAGTTCCCTTGCGCTCGCTGTTCACGCCCAGACGGATACGTCCGCTGTTCAGCCTGCTCCTGTGGCAGATGTTCAGCCAGCCGCTTCGTCTGTGACTACTCCAGCTGTCGCCCAGGGTACAAAAGATACCGATATCGAAACGAACGACGACAAAGGCAACGTCGATACCCAGAAGGATGGTGAGCAAAATGATGCCACTGAGGCGACCGAGGTTCACCACTTCAACACCGATCCTGCCCATGAGGCCAAAGAAAAGGCTGAAGGACGATCAGAAGAAAAGTAATTTTTTACAGAGGTAATTTACAAAGGGCACCTGAGGAGGTGTCCTTTGTTTATCCTAAAACTTCATCATTTCTTCATAATTTTCGTATAGGATTGGAGTAATTATTTTTACACCATCTTTATGGAAAATCACGCTTCCTCCTCACGTTTCGGACAGATGCTTAATAAGGTTCCAGAGGTTACGCTGTATTTTTGGATTATTAAGATCATGTGTACTACGATCGGGGGAGACGGCCGCGGATTATTTGAATACGACCTACAATCTTGGTTTGACGCATACCACGTACATCATGGGTGCGCTGCTGCTAGTGACTCTTTTTTTTCAGTTCAAGGCGAAAAAGTATATTCCATCGATCTATTGGCTTGCTGTGGTGCTTATTAGTGTAGTTGGCACCTTGATTACCGATAACCTGACGGACAATTTTAGCGTGTCGTTGCAGATGACGACCGGTATTTTTGCCCTTGTGCTCGCTGGGGTATTTGCGATCTGGTATCGCCGCGAAAAGACGTTGTCCATCCACTCCATTACCACGACTCGACGAGAATTCTTTTACTGGTTCGCGATTCTGTTTACGTTTGCTCTGGGAACCGCTGCTGGTGATCTTGTGGCAGAGACGTTCAGTCTTTGGCTATTTGTACTCTGCGCTCTTGTTTGCGGGACTTATCGCGGTCACTACGTTTGCTCACTTCCGATTGAAGTTGAACGCCGTTGCCTCTTTTTGGATTGCCTATATTCTCACGCGTCCACTTGGTGCCTCTATCGGTGACTATCTTTCTCAGGCTCCTGAGGATGGTGGGCTTGGCTTGGGCACAACGGTAACGAGTGGTATCTTCTTGGCTGTTATCCTGGCGCTGGTGGTTTACCTGATCGTAACGAAAAAAGATCGAATTCCTGCCAGTGCTGTTGAGTAAACATCTACTTTGCAGGCTATTTCTTATACCCCTATTTTCTTATCTCAATTTTATGGAAGGTATTATCAGTAAGTGCTGCTCTTCGACAGCAGGTAGAGTGATCGGAAGTATTGTCGTGCTCGCGCTCGTCTTCGGAGCTGGTTTGGCTGCAGGAAGGGAGTTTCGAGGCGGCGAAGGTCATGGCCGTGAAGGTTCCTTTGGCATGATGGGCCATGGACGCTCTGGCGGAAAGGAAGGTTTTTTTGGAAAGGGTGATGAGCGAGAGAATGCCGGCCTTTTCGGTGTTATCAGCAAGATCGAGGGTAATCAGATCACGATTACCGACAATGCTGGTAAGCCAGAGATTATTGTGTCGCTTCCAAGCACGCTTATCGTCAGCGGCAATATGCCCGTAGCTCTTGCTGCGTTGAAGGTTGGTCAGAATATTATCGTTAACGGCGACACCAACAAGACGAGCAACCAGTTCGAGGCGGTGAGCATCGAGGTGGTGCAGTAAGGAGGGTTTCTGATTTATGTAAAAATGTCCGCTCAGTATCCAGTCGTGGAATGGGCGGGTTTTTTTGTGCGGTTGTGAGTGCATAGAGTACACTCCGTATGATAGAACTGAAGCAAACTCTTTATTATTTGTAGAAAATATGGACATGAACGAGCAAATCCCGCACAAAGACCCGCTTCACGGCATAACCTTGAAAAAAATACTTCAAGATCTGATCGATCAATACGGGTGGAAATACTTGGCAGAAAAAATTCAGATACGATGCTTCATGTTCAATCCAACCATGACTTCAAGTCTCAAATTTCTCAGACAAACTCCATGGGCACGAGAGAGGGTTGAGAAAATATGGCTAGAAAGACGGTGAATGCAATTTGTGAGGCTCTCTTGTAAATGCCGTAGCACAACGAATTGCACTGCAGAAAACATTGCTTTATTGTGATTTTATGTTATATTAATTTCTATTCTTTATTTTCCTCCTATGAACCTCTCCTCATCTCCAAATCTGAATTCAACTGCTTTAGCTTCAGTCTCGACCCCGACTTTTGGCCCTCTTCAGCAGGCAAAATCACTCGCGATGCGGTTTGGGACGCGTGCTGTTTTGGCTACTGGCTTGGTGGCTGGTGTGGCGGCTTGTTCGAATGACGTAGCAGTTACTTTCGCTGAGAATGCCGATGCGAGTGGTGGCGCTGATGGTGGTCGCTTGAGCCAACAGAACTCCTCTTCGTCTCAGGATTCTGGTTTGCAAGATTCTGGAAGTCAGAAGAACGATACCCCCAGCATAGATGCGGGGAAGCCTGCGTTGCCATGTAGTCCGACTCCATACTGCCCAGATCCAAAGCTTGGTCTGACTCCATTCGATACGTATAACTACTACCTTCAATCTGGTCGATGGTTCCGTGTCGATCCTACGACTCATCAGGTTCACAAGGTGTGTGAACCGGTGAAGATGCCCGTTTGTGATGAGACGAAGGGTGAGACTCCTGAACAAAATGGCTGTGATCTTCCACGATGTGCTGATGCGAAGACGTGTGACCCGATTCCTTCGAGCAAAGTTGATCCTATGTATGTAGGACCTGCCTTTATGCGCAACTTTGCGAATTATCCTCAAGCACTGTATGCGCAATCAAATTTCCTCGATCAAAATTATGCTGGATTTGGGAATAGTATGTTTGATGGTAGTCCAGATGCCCTGAATTTCCCGATGATTTTTGATAACGTTCCGGATTGTAAGCCTGGAGAGAAACCGAAAGAGGGTGAGAGCTACTATACCTGTGATATCATTCCGACGTGTGCTCAAGCTATTCCCTACTGTGAGCCACTTCCTCGATGTGCTCCTGGACAGGCTGCGATGTCGTTTATCCCCGGAGGCACAGAAAATGGTGCGCCGGAGATTACGGTTGATAACTGTATCAACACGGTAAAATCGCGTTTAGGATTTTTGACTTCGCCGTATCATATTGACCCCACACCAGCGATTGAAAAACTTTGTGGACCGAGTGGTTTGAATCCGAAAAATCATGTATTTGTTGTTCAGGCGCAGGTTAACTGTCTCCCTATTCGCGAGTGTAATCCTGGAGAAATTCCGGTAGATACTAAGACTCCACTTCCTATCACTCTTAATCTTGGAGCACTTGGAACCGTTGCTTCTACAACCGGCCCAAATTATGAGTTTGGTGGAAATATTCCTTCCTGTGAGCCAATTCCTTCGTGTCCGAAAAAGTAGTACACTACGTGTATGGTTCATGTATCTGGATTTGTGATTGTGCAGAATGGCGAGCGGACACTTGAACGCTCGCTCGCTTCCCTCGCTCGCGTCTGCGATGAAATCATCGTTGTCGATACCGGATCGACGGATGCGACGAAGGAGATCGCGGCGAGGTTTACTGGTGTCGATGGTAGCGCTGTTCAGATTTTTGATTTCGTGTGGATTGATGATTTTAGTGCGGCCAGGAATTTTGCTCTCGAAAAATGTGGAGGTGAGTGGATCATCTACCTCGATGCTGATGATGAGATGAGCGAGGAGTCGTGTGCTACCCTTCAAAAGATCTTGCAAAAAAATTCTGATGATATTCCGGGTTACTCGATTCCGTATCAGTATAGTTCCGAGCGTATTTTGTATGTGCCACGGATTTTTCGCCGTGAGCTCGGTTTGCGCTTCATGATGCCGATTCATGAGTTTCTGAATATTCCCGCTGGTATACAGAAAAGGTGGCGAGTGTGTGGTGAAGTTCTCGTCACGCACCTCAAAAAATCTGAAGATAATACGTCGTCGCTGACGCGAAATGTTGCGATTCTTTCGAAAGCTCTCGAACGCGAGTCCGACTCGGCGGATATCAATTCTCTCAATCATCTTCGATTTTTTCTTGCTAGAGATCTGTATGCAATGGCGAAATATAATGAGGCGCTACCATATTTCAATGCGCTTGTGGAGGCTGGAGTGGCTGAACTTGAACCATCGTTTCTCTATCTCATTCAACTTCATCGCGGTCGTTGTTTACAATATCTGAAACGATATGACGAGGCGATTGATGCTTATCAAAAAACCTTCGAGGCCGATAATCGCTTCAACGAGCCACTTATCTATCAGGCGGATATTTTACTTTATCAAAAACATGATTCTGTGCGAGCTCATGAACTTTATAAAAAGGCGTGCGATGTGCCACTTCCGCAAAGTTCATTCCCGGTTGAAGTTTCTTTTTATCATGAATATCCCGTAACTCAGCTCAAGAAGATTTCTCGGCTCGATAAGCCACTTATGTTGGTATGTGGCTACTATGGAAAAATGAATTTTGGTGATGAACTCATTCTTGAATCCATCATTCAGCACTTTCCAAATCATCGTATCGTCGTCGCCTCGTATGATGTCGGATTGACGCAGGCACTTCATGAGATTGAGAGTGTGCCGTACGGAAGTACTGGCTTTGATCAGGCACTTTCCTTGGCTTCGTGTGTGATTATCGGTGGCGGGGGACTCTTTCATGATCAGGGACTTTTGGAAAATAAAACAATCTCTCTTTACTGCGAGATTATTCGCAAAGTATCTACGGCGAAGAAAAAAGTTTTTCTCGTAGGTGTCGGAGTGGATACGATTGTGCTTCCTGAAAATCAGCGAATTATTACTGAAACCTTTTTTCTGTGCGATGGTGTTTTTGTACGAGATGATGCGTCAAAAGAGCATCTTTTGGCGTGCGGGGTGAGTGATGACTCGGTACATGTGGTTCCGGATTTGGTTTTCGATCTGGATATTGCGGCGCTGTCGGAGTCGGTGAACGCGGAGCAAGAAACGGAGGCTGGGACCAAAACGGGATCAGGTGCCCGCGTTACTCTTACTCCTCGCATAGGCCTTAATCTCTGTCTCCCTGTTTACAATAGTAAGGTCGATCTCCTTTCTCATGTTGATACCGTTCTCATTCCATTTTTAAAAAAATACTCTGGCATCCATGAGTTTGTTTTTATTCCTTTTGCGCTAGGGGATAGAGATTATATCGCGTATCTTGAAGAAAAAACTGGCGTGAAGTTATCAGTTTTTACATTTACGGCGAGTACGAGAAAGGCCTATTTTGAGCAGTATATTTACGCTTTGTCCCAATGCGATACGCTGATCGGGTCACGATATCATTTTCTTCTGATGGGGATGCTCCTCGGAAAACCTACGTATGGCCTCTCATATTCTGAGAAAACGAGTTCACT
>JAHFJT010000033.1:0-7164 GCA_023245695.1 Candidatus Peregrinibacteria bacterium
TTGATATTGAGGGACATCCGAAGACGAAGATCACGGTGTATACCACGCGTATCGATACGCTCTATGGATGTTCGTACGTCGTGGTGGCGCCTGAGAACCCCCTACTCGAGACGATTGTGACGAGCGGACAGACGCAGGCTGTGAGCGAGTATAAAGAACAGACGAAGAAAGAAACTGACATCAATCGAAGCGCGGAAGGCCGTGAAAAAAGTGGCGTGTTCACGGGTACCTATGCGGTGAATCCTATCAGCGGTGAGCGAGTTCCTGTCTGGACTGCGGACTATGTTTTAATGACGTATGGGACAGGTGCTGTGATGGCAGTTCCTGCGCACGATGAACGTGACTACGCGTTTGCAAAAAAATACGAGCTCCCTATCAAGCAGGTTATCAAGCCTGCGAGTGATGTGCGAGTGTCTCTCGTAGATGGGCCGTTTACGGATGATGGCATCTTGATCAACTCTGCGGAGTTCGACGGTGTGGAGAGCTCCATGGCTCGCAAGAAAATTACGGAAATCCTGAAACATGAGAGCACTGGTGACTTTAAAGTGAACTTTAAGTTGCGAGACTGGCTCGTCTCACGACAACGATACTGGGGTGCACCGATTCCGATTATTTACTGTAAAGATTGTGGCGATGTGCCGGTTCCAGAAGAACAACTTCCTGTCGTACTACCCGAGGTGAAGGATTATGTTCCAAAGGGTAAGTCCCCGCTTGCTGCTGTGCCTGAATTCGTCAATACAACCTGCCCTCGGTGCGGAAAACCCGCTGAACGCGAGAGCGATACAATGGATACGTTTGTGGACTCGAGCTGGTATTTTTTGAGATATCCTTCTGCCCATATGCCGAATGCAGCGTTCGACCGTGAGCTCGTGTCACGCTGGATGCCGGTGGATATGTACATTGGCGGGCCTGAGCATGCGTGCATGCATCTGCTCTATGCGAGGTTCATTACGATGGCTCTCCATGATGCCGGCCACATTAATTTTGATGAGCCGTTCAAGCGACTCGTGCATCAGGGTTTGGTGACAAAAGATGGTGCCAAGATGTCGAAGTCGAAGGGTAATGTCGTGAGTCCTGATGAGTTTGTGGAGCGATATGGAAGTGATGTTTTCCGCATGTATCTAATGTTCATGGGTCCATTTGAGGCCGGAGGCGACTGGAATGATCATGGCATCACCGGCGTCGCTCGATTTGTGGATCGATTCTGGACACTCATGACCAGCTCGACTGGTACCAAGACTTCTGAGATTTCTGCGATGCGGGATCTCAAGCGAAATATTCATAAGACGATTAAAAAAGTCCGAGAAGGCATCGAGGCGTTTACTTTTAATACTTCGATTGCGAGCCTGATGGAGTTCGTAAATGATGCCATGAAGACAGGCATTGATGTCGATCAGCGAAAAGTTATGGTTCGTGTGATCGCGCCGTTGGCGCCACATCTCGCTGAGGAGATCTGGGAATTTCTCGGTGAGAAAGAGAGTGTGTTCAATACTCAGTATCCTGACTTCGATCCGTCGATGCTCGTAGAGGATTCTGCGGAGTTGGTGATTCAGGTAAATGGAAAAATTCGTGGAACGATTATTGTGGCGACGGGCACGGAGAAAGACGCCGTTCTGGCTGCGGCAAAGGCACATGAGACGGTGGCGAAGTACTTGGAGGGTGCGGTGGTGAAAAAAGAGATTTACGTTCCGGGGAAGCTGGTGAGCTTTGTGGTGTAAGGCTGGCTTTTTTTGCTTAGCTTTGCTTAGCTTTGTCGTGTTTTCTTGCTTAATTTATAAAGAGTGTTATAATTAGCCTCTGTCTTATTTGTCATTTCTTTAGCTCAACTCCCAATGAAACTCAATACCACTCCTCTCGAGGACATTGCTCATGACCTGTATGACCACGCCAACCCGGTCACAAAAGATGGCTTTAGCCTTCCACGTTTTCATTCGAATCCCAATAATCCACAGAAGCCTGTGAGTCGTTACCTTGAGGGGAATCAGTTCAGCACACGTCAAACTCCAACCCAGGTACCCTATGTGACCTTTGCTCCTGACTCAGTCGGCGACCGTCCTCAGAGTCTCTTGCTCCAGCTTAACGGTTACATGCAGCCTTCTACCGGAAATATCACCGACAAGGCACTTCTCCAGAATCTCCCAGTTATGCGCGCTCTTGGAATGCTCGGCATTGGCTACGCGCAAGGAAATCGCGGTGGAAAAAATGTACTCACTCGCAATGGCCGCTACACGGTGGGGCATATTCAGAATGACGTCGGTTCGGATATTTCGGATATTCTCGACGTTACACAGACAGCGGCTGGACGTGAGCTTCCCGTCTTTCTTTGGGGACATAGCCAGGGTGGACAACACGCCCTGCATATCCTCAAATTTCCTGAGCACTATGGGCTAAAGCGCGAACAGATTCGTGGCGTCATTCTCATGAATGCCATGCTTGCTCCGCACTCACAGATGATGCTCAAGACTCCAGGTTTTATTACGGACATCGCCCTTCCGTCTCTTGGCAATGTGGCTAAGTCACTCATCACGGGCAGGGGTCTTCGCTTCGAAGGACAGAAGGCCTTTGATACTTTTGTAGGCGAAGGAAATGTCAACGGATTGCATGAAAAAAGGATTATCGATGGACTCTTTCCTGATTCTGCAGCGTTTTTTGCACAAACTGTTACCACTGGAACATCCCCCTCTCTCAAGGATACCGATCTTCGGGATCTTCCTATCTCGGTTGTGATTTCTGAGAATGATCAGCTCATGGCACAAGACCTTCAACACGACAGTGCAGAGTATCTCCGGTCTCTCGGTGCAAACGTCGCTATCAAAAATATTCCAGGTAAACATTTCTCGCCACTTACAACTTTCACTGGTGAATCATCAGAGCGGGTGGAAGATATCATGGAAGCCAATCGTCGTGCATTTGAGCATGCGATTCAGCGCTTAGTTTAGTCTAGCCTTCGAGGAATGGCGTGTGCTTCCCTCCAAGGGATGCTTCGGCTTTGCTATCGGCATAGCTGAGGAGCACGACAAACTCGCCCTTTGGGGTGCGCTTTTTGAAGTCGGCGGTGACGGTTTCGAGGGGGCCGCGAAGGAACTCTTCGTGAATTTTTGTGAGTTCGCGAGCGAGGACGATCGTCCAGTTTGGAGCGGTTGGCCCGAAGTGCTTCACGAGATCTTCCAGTGTGCGCTGGATGCGGTGCGGAGATTCGTAGAATATAATCGTCTCTTCGAGATCGCCGGCGAGCGCCTGATCACGCCACCCGGTCAGCAGGGTTTGACGGCCTTTTTTGAGTGGAAGGAAGCCATAGTATCGAAAGTGGTGCATGGGAAGGCCGGAGGCGACGAGCGCAGCGAGGAGCGCGGATGCCCCAGGAATCGGAATGATTTGAATACCTTTCTCGAGCGCTGCCATAATCAAACTATAGGCGGGGTCAGAAATTCCTGGCGTACCCGCATCGGAGATGAGTCCGACCGACTTTCCTCCTTCGAGTGCGTGAATAATTGAGTCTACTTTTGCGGTGCTTGAGTAGGAGTGATAGCTCGTGTACGGAGTCTTGATCTCATATTTTTGGAGTAAGACCGCCGCGTGTCGTGTATCTTCGCAGGCGATCAATTCGACTTCTTTCAGGGTTCGCACAGCTCGATACGTGATATCCTCGAGGTTCCCGATTGGTGTCGCGATGATGTAGAGTTTTCCTTTTTCCATGTGATGATTATCGTTTTTTCTTGGTAGATTTCGTGAACTTTTTGATTCTATTCGCAAAGGTCTTTAGAAAGCTTTTCTTCGCCAGTGAAGACTTTGATTTGGCTACTGGCGCTGGCTTTTTTAGAATTGGCTTCTTGATGATTTTTTTAGGAGCTGCTTTCTTTGGTGCAGTTTTTACAGCGACTTTTTTGGATGGAGCTTGTTTGATAACTGCTTTTGCAATAGGTTTTTCTGATTTAGGAGCAGGAACAGCACCTCCGCCTCGCTTCGGTGTAGGAACAAAATCTGGGAGCGTCTCGAGTTTTACGGGAGCGACGAGCTGCTTTTTCTTGGATTCGGTGATGATTGGGGGCCGAGCGTAGCGAGGCACCGCAAGCTTTTTATCACCTTTATCCTGAATCCGTTCCACGGTCTTCGCAAAGGACAAAAGATCGGTTTCAATAATCCATGTAAACCCTTTGATTTTATTGAGCAGAGAAAACTGCGTCGGTGTGAGCTCGCCGAAGGCAAGGTACACGTTTCGCTTCTTTCCCTTTCCGGCTTCTTTCGTAATCATCTTCACAGTGTCCTTGAGTTCCATAATAGTCCCGTCGACGTATAGCTCGTTCTCTGTGATACGGAGAAGAAAGTGAGGCTTGAGAGCCTTATCCTCATCTCGAAGGCGCATTGGCCAAACGTCGTGCGATGTAAGCTTCACCATAGGTGCCTTGACTGCAGATGCGAGCGCATTGGCCATCGCTACTCCCACGCGTGTACCCGTCAGGGTTCCTGGACCTTCACTCACGATTACCTTCGTCAACTTCTGGGTGAAAAATGGCTCCAGCTCATGAAGGTGCTGAATCGTCTTGGTAATCGTCTCGTCTTCGTTCATATTCGATCTCCAGTCGCGCTCAAATATGAGAGCATCATTCTTGAGCAGTACGAGGTGAATTTTGTATCCGGTGGTATCGAGGGCGAGGGTGTACATAGAGGAGTGGGGGTAAATACGTCAGAAGGATCTTATCACATTTTTCTACTCGGGTAGATCTTCTTTTACCACACCTTTTCGATCGTCACGTTCTGGTAGTAGTTGTGGAGAATGTCCTGATAGGTTTTGCCGGCTTGGGCCATACCGAGTGCTCCGCAGCCACTCATGCCGACACCATGTCCGGCCTGAGATTTACCGGCGCAGTAAGGATCATCGATCGCGATGAGGAAGTCTGCATTTTTCCAGCCCCAGACTTCAGCGGCGCTCTTGGTACGGCCGGTGTCGGACGAAAAGTACGGCGCACGAACGACCGCACCCTGATACTTAATAATCACGCCTGCGGTATCGTCGACGGACTTCGCGGAGAGCGGTGAACGCTTTTCGTATCCATATCCGATATACTTCTGGGAGTGCTCAGGATTGTCATCGACATCGTATGGTTTACCAGGAAACTTCATCCCTTTCCCAACGGTTGAGTAGTAGAGTACGTAGTTGCGTGCGGCAACGACGATCGCTTTTTTCTTTTCAATTGGATCGCCATTGAGGGTCTCGGCGAGGCCTTTGAGATAGTCTTCAATCGGGAGCTCATTGATCACTCCTTCGTTGCGAACTTCGAGAACTCCGCGGAACTCGTTGTCGTTGATCGATGGGTCCCACGATGCCTTGCGGCTCCAGTTGTCGACGCGGAGAATGGTACCTGGATCAGGAATGAACTGGACCGGGTCGTCCACCACCTGGAAGAAGTTGTTTGCGAGAATTTCGTAGGCGCCGTTTTGCGGCTGTACCGTCACCTTAGTGTCGCGACTGAAGGTCGCGGTATAGGATCCTGATTTTACTGTAAAGAAGCCGTTTCCCGTGATTATTGGTGTGTCAGAAAAGCTGAGGAGCACGCGGACGTTATTACCTTTGGAGGATATAGATGTTGGCACTGAGCTTGATGGAACGGGTGTTGAAATGGGAGTGGGTACAGGGGCGGGACCCACACCCAAGGTGCTTGCCTGCTGGTTCGCACTCACCGCTGGTTCGTGTGTAGCCGTTCGCTTCGCATTTACATTGATGGTTTTTGTGGTGACTCGTGTCGAGCCGACATAAGCGTCAAGTTTTATTTTTCCGAAGGTGAATATTTTCGGAACGAGAATCTGTGCGCTAAATGTACCCGTTTCGCCTGGCGGAATTGAGGACTCGATCAAAGAACTTGAGAGAATTTTGAGACGAGACGTTCCTGTTTTTCGGAGCTGCGGCGCGTTCGCATTCGTCCAGGTTGTCCCGCCCATATTGCGGAGCTTGATCGTGACGGTCTGTGTGGTATTCGGAAAGGCGTCGAACTGGCTCAGCGCCGCCGGTACGGCGGCGTAATCCTTTTCATATACAAATGTATTGAAGTGAATATTCTTGTTTGTCATCCAGGCAAAACCTTCCACCATTGGCGTAAAGTGCTCCTCGTATGGACCCGCTACCCTAGGCGCCTTTAGATTAAAAATAAAGTGCCCTACCTCGCCAGGAAGTACTCCTTCTTGACTGAGAAATCCGGCTCTACTCCCTGGCACCTCAAGAAACTCTGTCTTGCGATCTCGTGGCTGATCGGTTCCCAGTCGTACATTTTTATTTCCCTTATTCTGCCAATTTACGTTACCCGTGTTTTTGAGATCGACCGTATAGGTGAACACTTCACCGGCCTTAATAATTGCCGGGACTTGTGACGTCGAGACCAGATCATATGTAAACTGTGCTGGCGTGGTCTGTACAGAAATTTCAACGCGCTTTCCAAGCTTAGTTTTGTCATTGATTATAGGTACCAACTTGAGCGTTTTCAGGCTCGATTTAAAACCTCCTGCGAGAGTAACTGTGAACGTTGCCGTCTCGCCGGGCGAGATGCTCCGAGGTGACTGCATCGGAAAGGTAATTCTTCCAGGTGGAGCCTGTACTTGGATGTAATCTCGAATACTATCCATATCATTCACCACGAGTGATGTGTCGCTACTCCAGGAGAGCGTCCCGGTATTCTTTAACTGAATATTGAGGCTTTTTGACTGCTCAGGATTGAGATCTACAAAGAGAATACCGCTCTCGTCATCGTAGTTATATCCTTGCTCTTTCTGTTTTTTGAAACTCACCTCTTCGATGGTGGTAGTGATCGACGAACGGGCAAGCTGTGCAATGAGCGGAAGCTTGTCATAGAGATTTTTTCCTGGGCAGGAGGTTGACATGACATCTCGATGGCCAAGCACATTTGGCGTGAAGCCGCCTCGAAATACCGACTTTCCTGTTGGATCGATGCCATGGATCTTCGTTTTTTCCGAGATCAGCCGTGTCAGTGCGACGAGGGATTTCTCAGAGACGTCTCCCGTCTCATAGTTTCCCATGACGGATATACCGATCGCTCCCGTGTTTGCCTTGCCAGCATGCGCACCTATAACCATCTCTCCACCTGCGCGTCCTTCGTAGATATTTCCATAGGGATCGATAATATAGTTGTACCCGACATCGCCCCACCCTCTCCC
>JAHFJT010000033.1:7264-9142 GCA_023245695.1 Candidatus Peregrinibacteria bacterium
TGCACCACCAAGAGCGATATAAAAAACAGAACCAATACGCCTGCCTTTGATGCTATTTTGGTCAAATGGTTCATAGGGTTTTTGAAGCTCATGGGCTTTCGATGATAAGCCAGAATTCTGCTTTCATCTACTATAAATTCTTTACAAGATGACCGGAAATGGGTATAGTAAGGATACATTCGGTTTCGCCTATCTTGTTTTTCATACGTGCGCGCGAAACTTCCGTTTTCATTCGATACTTGGTTTCCTGATATTTTTTATACATGCCTCTTTCCTATAATGTTCGATTTCGTAAGATGAATCTTACGGGACGTGTTCTCCTCGAAAAAGAAGGTGAGATTATTTTGATGGATAAGGGCTTTCGCATGCGTGGAAAGGGCGCCCAAGATCGGGGTGAAATCCTGTATTTTTCGGACATGCGAGATATTTCCGTGGAGAATGATATGATCTCGATCGCGACGTTCACCAAGGACAAGTTTGAGATTTGCCATGCCGGAAGCCAGATCGGCCAGCTGGTCAAAGATATCTACAGTGCTCGAAATGCGTTTCTCATTGAGGCGCTTTTTTTGAAGCAAGGAAAGTTGATTCAGGACTTCGATGTATATTTTGAGCGGTCGAATGCGGAGGGGCGAGACCTTGGTAAAGGTCGAGCCACCCTGAAGCTCTATGAAGAAAGTCTTGTTGTTGTTCCTCAGGAGCATGATGCATTTGCACTTTCTTTTCACTTTATGCAGATGCAGGACTTCGATGACGACGAATATACTTTTAAGGTGAATATGGAGCATGGAACGATTATCCACTTTTCTCAGTTTGGAAATGGTTTTGAGGATTTCCAGGAGCAGTTTTATCGAGAAATGAGCCGTATCTATCAGGAAGTCATTCATGAGCTCGAGTACCTCTTCATCGACTGTCAAAAAGAGAAGCTCGTGAAACTTTCTCACTTGATGCGCCGAGGAAAGGCGGTTAGGGTTCGAGATATAGCTAAAATTGATAAAGATTTGGCGACAAGCGTCGTCGAGTGCGTCTTTAAGGATGAGGCGTATGCCGAGACGGCAGCTCCTCTTCGAAGTCGGGTCGATGACGACCACCTCTTTATTGGTCTCAATGTTGCGGATGGCAAGAAAGAGATTTATCGCTTCATGGTGGTCTTTGTGCTAAGTGCCGACAATGTCATTGCGTGCACATTGGGTTCCTACGAAAAAGACATTCGAAAGGTTCAGGACACCTACTTTTTCCGGATCATTATGGATCAGGGCGTTCCAGAAGATCACGTTACCCAAAAAGTTCTCGAACTTAACCAGGCGTGCCTGCTTTTGAACTTCGTTCCAGATCCTCTCTATAAGGACAAGCGCGAGCTGAAAAATTCTATTTATAAGTTTGCGATCCGAAAGCTTGGTTTTCTTCGAATACTTCGCAGCTCATTTATGGCTCGCTGCCCATCAATCCTTCCGGAACTCTTTGCTCGAAACTTCGAGCGGGTTCTCGTGAAGGCGAAAGTTGCACAGAAGGATGCTCATTCGGTAGAATAGGTTCACGACATTTTTTATTTTTCCTTTTATGGCTGAATTCACCTTTACCGACACAAACTTTGACGCTGAGGCTCTCAAATCCTCGATTCCAGTTCTCGTGGACTGCTATGCTGTCTGGTGCGGACCGTGTAAGATGATGGCGCCAACCATCGAAGAGCTCGCCGAAGAGTACATGGGCAAGGTGCTCGTTGGGAAAATCGATGTCGATGAGAATCCTGCCGTTGCCGAAAAATACGGTATTCAGAGCATTCCAACCCTCCTCTTTATCAAAAACGGAGAAGTTATCGACCGCGTCGTAGGCATTCAGTCGAAGGACAAGCTCCTCGATAAGCTCGATACGTTGGTATAA
>JAHFJT010000034.1 GCA_023245695.1 Candidatus Peregrinibacteria bacterium
AAGAAAATCAAAGCTATCTCCACCAACCTCAGCCGCAGGCTTCGTCTTAGCAGAAATCATGAGCCCCGGAACCTTCGGTGCAGCCAATGGTAAAATATCTCGCTGCAACTTGCTCGCCACATCGAGCTCGCTCGCCATACGTTCACCCTCTTCAATTTTATGCGTGAACTTATTGAGATTCCGTGTGACCTCATTAAAAAAGTGTGCCACGACACCAACCTCATCGATACGATCGGTAAAGAACTTCTTGTACTCATGTCCCGTAATGAGCGCCTCCATCTGGACAATAATTGCCTTGAGTGGACGACTTACCTGGAACCAGAAAAAGACAAGCAGAATCGCAAACAATCCTCCAGCACCATACAGTACGTATGCGATCGGCAAACCCGCCACACCAAAGGAGTGCTGCGCAATCATCAGTCCAGCGCCAATTACGACCCCAAGAAGGAGGAGAAGTCCGAGAACCTGCGCGGTAAAGCTTCGTCGAAAGAAATTCATAGGTTAGGTGAGTGAGTAACAGGCTTCGATAGAGTCGGGATGCTTAATGACATTCCACAAACCAAGAGCTTCAAAGACATCCTGAACGTGAGATTTGGCTCCTACAAGACAAAAAATACCTCCAATATTACTGACATGGGTATACACCCCAATCAAAAATCCAATACCTTCACTGTTAATAAAGTTCAAGTCCGCGAGATCAAAGATCAGATATTTTCCCGTAAATCGCGTCATCGCAACCTCGAGCTCTTCCTTCACCGCCGCAAGTCCGAGCTTATCGAACTCACCCTGCAAACGAATAACCTGAGCACTATGCGCAGTATCGTATGGTTCGACGACGAGATGAAGTTGTGGCTCAAACATAGACGGATGGAGTTAGGGGTAGAGAACCAAAATGAGAAACATCACCTCGATATCCTGGGTCCTTCGTATGGATAACATGGTCGATTTCGATGATCTCTTCGGTAACATTCAAAAGTGTATATGCGTCACGTAAATAGTGCAACTCACTGAGCTCGAGCTCTTCGAGCTCTCGCCCCGTAACACGTTGCAAGAACGCATGGAGATGCGCAAGAGCGCGATGCTGGATCTGAATATCGAGCTGATGCTGAAGTGAAGGCGGGAGATAGTAAAGAAGTCGACGTGCCAAAGTAGCAGCTACGCGATTTTCATGGAAAATCATCTCAAAACACACCTGCACGCCAAGATCGGAGTGCAACTTAATAAGCCCAAACGCGAGGAGCATACGTTCTCGTTCATCTTGCGTTATACCAATCCGACGCTCCATATAGCCCAAAAAATGTTGATGAGAAATCTCGGAAAAAACATAGGCAAGCGCGCGGTAACTACTCGCAGAGACATCGCCAATCTGCTTGCGAAGGAATGTCAAAACCTTCTCCTGATGCGTCTCATGCTTATACAGGCACAGAGCAGCCGAAGACCACACGCGAGGATCTGGGAACGCCAAAAACTGCTCAAGGTAAAGAGTAAACGAAGTATCGCCATATGCTTCACACGCCTGAATAATCTCAGCAAGTGAATCTCCGCTCTCGCTCTGAAGGAGATTAAGAAGGAAGTCGAGAACCTGCTTATCTTTAAACTTGGCGAGAAAAAGCAAAATCATGTATCGCAAATCCTCATGAGACTCACGGATATACCGAGTCTTCAGCTCTCGAATAAGCACCTCCCGTGTCAGGAGTTGATTCTGGAAAGCACCACGCTTTTCAAGCGAAGAAAGCGCCTGAAGGGATGCAAATCGAACCGCAAAATCCGCATCAGAAAGCGCTAAAAGAATATCCTGGATGAAGTCCTGCTCCTTCGAAAAAATCTCAATAAGCTTCATCTTGAGCATCGACGGAAGCCCCGGCTGCACATAGAGACTTCGCAAAAACGGGTAGATGTGTTGATGACCCTTTTGGCCAAGCACATCGAGAAGACTCAACTTTAGCTCAAGATCAGTTTCAGGATCCTTGATCTGAACAATGACCTGATCCGTATATCGTCTCTGGAGCCCAATGGTCGCAAGGAGAAAGAGAAGTAGAACAAAGAACAGCCCAATCAAAACAGCTGTGACATAGTACTTTGAAGGCACAAGGTAAAAGGTGCCCAAGAGAAAGAACGTGCCGAGAAGCGATCCAATCGGTCGCACAATACCATCCAAAACAATACGCACAAACTGACTCTTTACCTCTTCAAAAACGTAGTATGACGACTGATAGGAGTTCCGAAACAGCACACCAGTGATCTCCGCATTCATACGAGCCAGAACCGCAGAAAAGTATCCGAAATTCGTAACCATACCTGCGAGACTCAGGAGCGAAACAATAGGATGAAGAATCATGCTTCCGATAATACCGAGACTCGACATGACTCGACCCGCGAGAAAGAAGTGGGAGAAAAGCGTGCCAAGGGCAAAGAAAATTTGGAGTAAACCAAACTCATGAATGAGGAGATTTTCTACCGCACCAGAGGCAGCCGGAACGAGCTCCGCGTGCTGGACAATCTGAGAAGAGACAGAAAATGTGAAGAGAAACTCCAGCACCACCGCAAAGAACCACTGTGACAAAACGATGATCGCGAGGACACGGAGATACGGGAATTTCTTCGCAAGAGAGAGTGAAAGTTGGTGCTCCTCACGCTTCCCATGACCCAGAAGCTGCTTGCGATACAGACACAAGCCAGGCATTGATCGAATGAACGAATGGTACTGGAGAAAGAGCGGAATCAAAAGTGCCAAAATACCAATAACAACCCAGATGACGCGAGTAGGCGTCAGACTCGTGGCATAGGTAAAGAGCAAAAGACCTGCCAGGAACGTAGCCACCGTGTCACCTGACTCTACGACCGGAAAGGTTCGGCTACTCTCAAGAGGCGTAAAAAGTCGCTCAGTAAAGGTTTCAATATTAATTGAGAGCTGAACAAGAATGCACGACTCCACAAAGAGAAGGACGCTGATTTTTATAAAATCGCTTACCTGGAGAAACTGCACGCCGAGAAGTGCACCTACACCCACAAGAAGCGAGACGAGAAACACGCTTTCGAGCTGAAAGTACTGAAAGAGAACGTAGGAGGCGAGACTCCCAGCGAAGACGAGCACTGCGTGAAAGAGAAACAGCAGAGGAAGAGACATCTCGCCATGAAAAGCCGAAGACACCTGCGCGACGACGAGTGTCCAGCTCAAGACAAAAACAAAGCGATAGAGAAATCGAATAATCCAAATAACCGACGTCCGTCCGAGCTCATGTGGGTAAAGCCGAATAAAGCGGTAGAGGAGCGAGTGCTCAGGAGTTCGATCAAGAGGGGAGTTCAAAGCCATGGAGTTTGATATTTGTTATAGATAATTATACCACAAAATCGTCAGGTTAACAACTTGATTCCGGAAGCCGATATAAAGCTGGAGTATAATGCCGACATATGATAAAAAAAATCCTCCAATCCGGCGCCATACTCCTCGCCGTCTCGTCGCTTGTCAGTCGCATGCTTGGCCTCCTGCGAGACAAAATATTCGCTCACCAGTTCGGCGCGCTCCAAGCGAGCAGCATTTTTGACCTCGATGCGTACTACGCCGCCTTCCGACTTCCTGACTTCATGTTCCAGCTCCTCATTATGGGAACCGTCGCCTCCGCCTTCGTCCCAATCTTCTCAGAGTACTTCCACACCGATAAGAAAGAGCAGGCCTGGAAATTTCTCGATACCTGCATCACGTGCCTCATGACGCTCCTCCTCATACTCGGAACGATCATCTTCATCTTCGCGCCGTGGATCATTCCACTCCTCGTCCCAGGATTCTCCGGAGAAAAACTTGAACTCACGGTACATCTCACGCGAATCATGCTCGTGAGCCCACTTATTTTTTGTCTCAGCAGTCTCTTCCAAAGCGTCGAGAACGCCGCAAAAAAATACCTCTACTTTGCCCTCGCACCGATTCTATATAACCTCGCGATCATTCTCGCAACACTCTTCTTTGCACCGACCTATGGAGTCATCGCGATCGCCTACGGAGTCGTTATCGGATCTGTTCTACATGCGCTCATTCAGTGGCCAGCAGTGAAGGAACTTGGACACACATTTCACATACGATTTGACTGGAAAAGCAAGGACTTCCAACAGTTTATTAAACTCGCAACACCCCGTATTTTTGGCATAGGAATCACACAATTCAATATCCTCGTCGATACGATCATCGCCTCCACGCTTGTCACCGGAAGCATCACCGCATTCAACTACGCCACCAATCTCGAGAGCCTTCCGCTCGGTCTCGTCGGCGTGTCCATCTCCATCGTGGCCTTTGGAATCTTCTCAGAGCAGGTCGCAAAAAATGATCACATCGGCATGGTCGCAACTCTCCAAGAAAAACTCGAAAATATAGCGATCTACATCATTCCCGCCACCGCCGGCCTCATGCTTCTTCGCCAGGAAATTATTGAGGTCATTCTCAAAGGCGGAAAGTTTACCACCGACGACGTGAGCCTCACCGCATCGCTTCTTGGAATTCTCTCACTCGCACTTCTCGCACAAAGTCTCATCCCGCTCTTCTCCCGTTTTTTTTACGCCAAAAAAAACACCTACACACCCGTCGGTATTAGCCTCATCGGATTTCTTTCAAATATCTTTGCGAGTCTCTATTTCGCAAAGCATCTCCACTGGGGCGTCCTCGGCATCGCTACTGGCATGGTACTCTCGAGCACCCTTCAGGCATTTCTCCTCATCCGAGCCGTCCACACAAAAGAAAAGATCACCATCTTCACACAAGACGAGACCTCAAAGTACACCAAAATGCTCACTGCCACGGGAATCATGTCCCTTGGCGTATGGCTCCTGCAGCAGCTTTCTGGACTCATTCCACATCAAAGTACCATCATCTCTTTTTTGATTCTCATCGCCCTGGGAGCAGCCGGCCTAGGCCTCTACTTCTATAGCCTGAAGAGACTCAACTACCCGAACTACAGAAGATTCATGAGCTTCAAGGCGCACGGGTAACCCTCTCACACTAGTACCAGTTGAGGTACCCGCCCAAGAGCACATCCGGCCCCAGATGAGAGACAGCCAAGCGCTGCAAGGTTTGCATAGAGGTATAGTCTTGAACATCAGCCCCTTCAAGAGAAGTAGGGGAGTTCAGACCACCCAGTAACTTCGGGGCAATGATCTGCACGTACTCATCAACACATCCCTGGTTCACAAAAGAGGTCATAATTCGTGGACCCGCCTCGATCATGAGGATACGCACCCCGCGTACAAAAAGTGTCTTCAAAATCGAAGGAATATCATCAAGCGCATCTTGAACGACGACCTCAATACCACGCTTTCGGAGGGCCAAAACAGTCCGAGAAGGTGCATGCTTCGTTGTAAAAATCACAACCTGATCATCGCGAAAAAAATCCGAAGCAAGTGACACGTTCAAATCGCTATCCAGAAGTACGCGCAGGGGACTGCGGCCTTTTACGAGCCGTACTCCCATGTGAGGATTATCCATCGCAATCGTTCCACCACCAGTGAGAATCGCATCCGCACGTGAACGCATTGTATGTACATACGTCTGAGACTCCTCCGAAGTAATACCTCGAGAAAAACCAGATGCCGTCGCGACTTTACCATCCATCGTCGTCGCCACCTTGAGAATCACATACGGCAACTCGAGCATCACATTTTTACGATAAAACTGCTGGGACTCCTGAGCCACATCAGCCAGTAAGCCTCGTTCAAATACCACACCAGCGCGCTTCAAAATCATCTCACCTTCGTGCTCCAAATCATGCGGATCATTGATAGCCGAGATCACGCGCTTAATACCATACTTTTTCACAACCTCCGTACACGGCCCCGTCTTCCCAGTATGCCGGCAAGGATCGAGCGTCACATACAGATCAGCACCTTTTGCCTTTTTACCAGCCATTTTCAGAGCATTCACCTCTGCGTGCGCTCCTCCATATTTTTTGTGGAATCCCTCACCCACAATCACCCCATTCCTTACAACGACGGCACCCACGAGGGGATTCGGCTGCGTCTTTCCATAGCCCTTCCACGCTAAATCAATCGCCCGCTGCATGTACGAACTTTCGATCTTCGTAAACTTCATAGTAAAAAAGAAAAGATTATTCGACATCAACTCCAGCGCAAAGCACACTCCTCACTATACCTCCTTTAAGGTATGACCCATCTTCTGTTTTTTCGTCTTGAGATACTTTCGATTGCGATCATTCGGTATAATCTCCAAAGGCAAAACACTTTCCACGTGGATACCCCGCTCCTCAAGTCCAGAAAACTTGAGAGGATTGTTCGTGAGAAGGCGAATATCGTGCACGCCGAGATCACAGAGCATCTGTGCTCCAACACTATAATCTCGAAGATCATCCGCAAATCCAAGCATACGATTCGCCTCAACGGTATCGTACCCCTGATCCTGGAGCACGTACGACTTCATCTTATTGATCAAGCCAATACCGCGTCCCTCGTGTCGAAGATAGAGAATAATTCCCACGTCCTCTTGCGATATCAGGTCCATTGCCTTATGGAGCTGTGGGCCACAATCACATCGCAACGATCCAAACACATCGCCCGTCATACACTCAGAGTGAACACGCACCATCACACCCTTCTTCCCAGCAACATCTCCATGAACCATGGCAACGTGCTCACGACCCTCGATCACATCCTGGTATACATACATCTTGAAATCACCGTATTCAGTAGGCAAAAAAGCCTCCGCCTTCCGCTCCACGAGGGTTTCGTGACTTCGACGGAACTCGATAAGATCCTTGATCGTAATAATCTTCAAGCCGTGTTTCTTAGCAAATACCATGAGGTCGGGTACACGAGCCATCGTCCCATCGTCATTCATGATCTCACAGATGACTCCCGCAGACTTGAGCCCCGCCATTTTCGCAAGATCACAGGCTGCCTCCGTATGTCCCGCTCGGATCAAGACACCACCATCTCGAGCAATCAATGGAAAAACATGTCCTGGTCGAACAAAATCCGCCGGACAAACCTCATCTCCAACCATCTTGCGAATCGTCACAGCACGATCTTCTGGTGAGATGCCGGTCGTGATACCTTCACGAGCATCGATCGTTACGGTGAAGTTGCAGCCACGAACCTCGTGAGGGTCACTCACCATGGGCGCGAGCGCCAAGCGAGCGGCCACCTCAGAAGAAATTGGCGTACAGATAAGTCCGCTAGCCTGCTTCGCCATGAAAAGAATCGCCTCAGGGGTTACATGCTCAGCCGCCATAATAAGGTCGCCTTCATTCTCTCGATCTTCATCATCCACGACCACGACCATGCGTCCAGCGCGAATATCGTCAATCGCATCGGTTACCGTATCAAATGTGCTCATAAAAAATTCTATAAAATAATCCCAAAAGGATTAGAGAGAGTATCGAGTGAATCGAATGACTTGAATGTTCTCACCCATCTTCAATCCCATATCAGTCAAAAGCTGACCTACGGTCTGATCTGGATTCTTCACAAAGGCCTGAGTTAAAAGAGCAGACTCCTCTCGAAATTTTTTCTCTTTACCCATCATAATTTTCTCCCAAACACCCTCTGGCTTTCCCTCCTGCTGGAGCTGTGCCTTCCAGATATCCTGCTCCTTTTCGATAAGCTCGTGCGGAACATCCTCAGGTCTCACATACATAGGATTCATCGCAGCAGCATGCATCGCGATGTCTTTTGCGAAGTTCATGAACTCTTCATTTCGAGCAACAAAATCCGTCTCGCATCCGAGCTGAACCATGACACCAAGTCTCTGATTTCCGTGAACATACGTAGCAACAACACCCTGGGATGCAGAACGATCACTTCGTTCAATAGCCTTGGCCTCTCCACGCTTTCGCAAGAGAGCAACAGCAGCCTGCACATCACCATCGGCCTCCTCAAGAGCTTTTTTGCAAGCCATCGTCGAGACACCGGTTAATTCACGAAGTTCTTTAATTGTTTCAAGAGTAACTGCCATAGAAATAGATTGTAAAAATAAGAGGTAAAAGAAAATATATTAGTGGCGTGGAAAGTCTCGGCCAGTCAAATGACTATAGATCGCCTCCACAGGCATCATTCGAGCGAGACCAGAGAGCCAAGGAAATGACTTCTCGTGTCCAAGCCAGGCAGAACACGCGAACTTGAATGAGACAACGAGGAGAACGAGCCAGAAGACAAGCCCAACCCAGATAAAGAGTGCCAAAAGGATTAATGAGATAAACCAAACCAGAAAGAGGGCAAAAGCATTTCGCACGTGAAAGATGGCAAAGGGCTGATGAGGAAACTTCAGAAGCGTAATGAGACCAGCGACCACCGACGCAAAGGGAAGGTAGCACATAGCCGCACCAAATCTGACTTTACTCTCTGGCAACATAGGTGTGATCTAGGAAAATGATTATGCAACTTTCTTTGACTTTCGACCAGCAACGACGGCATCAGCAACCTTCGAAGTGAAGAACTGAAGAGATCGGAGAGCATCATCATTACCAGGAACGACATGTAAGATGCCATCTGGATCACCATTTGAGTCGACGACGCCGACCACAGGGATGCGCATTCGGTTAGCCTCCTGAATAGCGAGACGGTCTCGAACGACATCGACGACAAAAACGACATCTGGGATCCGGCTCATGCCGCTCACACCACCGAGAGTAGCCTCGAGCTTGTCGATCATTTTTTTCAATTTTGAAGCCTCTTTCTTGGTGTACTTCTCAAAGTCATTAAGCTTTTGCTCCATCTTCAACTCTGAAAGATACCGGATTCGCTTCGAAAGCGTGCCGTAGTTTGTAAGAAGACCCGGGATCCACTTACTGGTAACGAATGGCATCTCGGCTCGTTTTGCCTCTTCCGAGACAATCTTGATAGCCTGTGGCTTCGTACCGACAAAAAGAATAACTTTGCCTTCCTCAGACCACTTTTTGAGAGCATTGAGGGCTTCCTCAAGCTTCTGAGCAGACTTCTGAAGATCGAACAAATGGACACCTCCTCGTTCACCGAAGAGATAACTTCTCATTTTTGGATTCCACTTATGAGTTTTGTGGCCAAAATGAGCGGCGG
>JAHFJT010000035.1 GCA_023245695.1 Candidatus Peregrinibacteria bacterium
CGCCTCTTCCTTCGTCAAAATCCCCTCGCTCACGAGATCTGCCGCGATTCGCACCGCTGCATGTCCTGTTCGCTTTCCATTTCGAGTCTGGAGCATGAATAAACGGCCAGTCTCAATCGTAAATTCGATGTCCTGCATATCTCGATAGTGCGCCTCAAGTGCATCTTTTGCCTTCAAAAGCTGCTCATACACACCCGGCATCACGCGTCCCAGCTCCTCAATACTCTGCGGCGTTCGGATTCCCGCCACCACATCCTCACCCTGCGCATTCATGAGAAATTCACCATAAAATTCTCGCGCACCCGTCGAGGGATTTCGTGTAAACGCCACGCCCGTTCCAGACGTATCGCCCATATTTCCAAACACCATCGACTGGACATTCACACCCGTCCCACGAATCGACGCTGGCACATGATGAATGCGTCGGTAGGTCACCGCACGATCATTTGTCCACGACTTGAAGACCGCCTCAATGGCTAAACGCAGCTGATCTCGAGGATTCTCCGGAAACGGCACGCCGGCATGCGTCCGTACAACATCTTTATAAAGTCGCACCAGTTCACGCAAATCGCCCGCATCCAGGTCTGTATCGTTTTTCACGCCTTTCGCCGCCTTCATAAGATCCATTTTTTCTTCAAAGTGTTCGTGGTCCACGCCGAGCACCACATCGCCAAACATATTCACAAAACGTCGGTAGGCATCGTAGGCAAATCGTTCATTGCCCGTCTTCGCCACCAAGCCCTCCACCGTCGCGTCGTTGAGACCCAAATTCAAAATTGTATCCATCATGCCCGGCATCGAAATCGCCGCACCACTTCTCACCGAAACCAGCAAAGGATTGCTCGCATCGCCAAGTCGCTTCCCCATCTTTTCCTCAAGCTGCTGAAGTTTTTGCTCGAGTTGTTCTGTGTAGTCGGCTGGATAGTCGCTGTGTTCTGCCACGTAGTTACACACATCGGTCGTAATCGTGAACCCAGGAGGAACTGGAAGTCCCAGATTGGTCATCTCAGCGAGATTCGCGCCCTTGCCACCAAGGAGATCGCGCATATCTTTATTACCTTCTTCAAAAGAAAAGATGTGTTGCATAGAGAGTGTTAAAAGAACGGATTCCGACCGCAGACAGTATAGCAATCACCGTTTGGTTTGCAACTTTTCACGAGCCTGCTGGATCGAGCCAAAAATCTGGTCAAAGTTCGGGTAGTACTTGTAGAAGACTTCGTAGCGGTTTCGCTCCCAGGCACTCAGCTTACCGCTTGCATACGCCGCATGTTCCTTCCAATAAGGAGGCGCCAGATCAACGTAATGTTGCCACATATCGATAGCCTGCTGATACCGTTCCCCATCGTAGAGCGCCTGCCCATAGTTCAGATAAACGGCCGGGACCGTCGGAGCAATCTCGAGAGTGTGCGTGTATTCGGCGTATGCCTCGTCATACTGACCTTGCGCCAGATACCACTGCGCGCGATACCAAAATGTATGGTAATCCTGTCCACTCGTGAACGCCTCGAGCTCCGTGAGTCGTGCTGAAATGCGTGGATCATCTAGAGAAGTTTCGATCGTATCCGAGAGCCACTCTGAGAGATATTTTACCCGATGCGGCGCAGCAGAAAGCGCTTTTTCGTACTCCCCTGTTCTCGCCAATCGATCCGCCTTCCAGTTCAAAAGAACGCCTCGCACACCAGCGATGACGAGCATCACGCTCACGAGTATAAGTACGCCACACAGCCACCCCACTCGCACAACCGGCTTTTGTATAGGTGAACGCTCCCCTCGTTGCATCACAAAAATCCCCGCCACGAACATCCACATGAGCATCATATGTGGTACCGTCTGGAATCCAAATTGCTGAGAGATGAAGTGTCCCATGAGCGCACTGCCCATCGCAAGAACCACAATACTCCGACTCCGTGCCGCCGCAATGACCGCGAGGATCAAGATTGCGAGCCAGAACAAGGTTCCAGCGAGACCCAACTCCACGAGGGTATCTAAAATAATATTATGTGCCCTGTCTGCGTAGGAGCTGAGGTTCTCGGTAATGAGGAGCTCCTTCGGGGCAACCCGCGTAAATGCCAAGGTAAAGGTATCGGGACCGTAGCCGAGCACAGGATGGTGGGCGATAAGTTTGATGGTGGCAGGCCAGAGCTGCAGCCTCGTTTCGAACGACCGAAGGTTCTCTCCGGCGATCACAAAGCGTGAAAGGAGGGTTTGGCTATTCACAAAGTTATCTCGGTATCGGACATTCGCGTATGCTACGACCGCGATCATAATGACCGGAATGGCAACCAGGAGCCCCAAAAGCCGCCGCCGCTTCGTCCACCAGCTATACACACTGATAAAGTAAAATATGCTGACAAATAAGCCAAAAATGCCACTTCGACTAAGCGTCAGAATGAAGGCGAGGAGCACCGTTCCGCCCAAAGCTAACCAGAGATGCCAGCGCCGACTCTCGAGAAATTTCCAGAAAAAGAGGGGAGCGACGAGGACGAGATAATCGGCGAGGTAGTTGGGATGTCCCAGCGTAGAGTACGTCCGATAGAGAAAAGACGACACATCCCACCACTGATTGAGTTCCGGAATCACGCGCTGCAAAATTCCAAAGATACTCACGAGACCCGCCGTCACCATCACCACCTCGAGAAGGTGTTTGAGGTGCGCCGGCCGCACACAGCATATCGCAAAGGTAAACGTAAGAAGCCCGCCATAGAGGATGAGTCCATGGTATCGCGGGTCCATACCCCAGAAGCTCACCATTGGGGCAAGCGAAGTGAGGGTCGATACCAGGATGGCAACCCAATACCCTACAAAGGCGATCAGAAATGCCCACTCCTTATATAAGGGTAAAAACGTCGTCCGCGAGCATGCCCCGAGTGCCCAGCTTGCCACGAGGAGGCCGGCCAGAAAAGTAGCCCCCAAGAGAAATACATGAACCTTGATCGGCTCAAAGGTGAGGTACGCATGTACATCGACGAAAAGGGGAGTGAGAACCAGGGTAGACGCGAGCGCCAAAAAGAGGATGTGCTCAAAGTGTTCTCGAAATTGAGAACAGAAGAGGGTACATGTACGCAGGAATGTAGCTTTGGGCGTGTCCATATATCAGCTTTAGGTAAGCTATTAGTACGCTTCGCTTGCACTCCTGTCAATTTTGAGTACAATTGTTCTCAGAACTGAGTACAATCGTTCTCGACATTGAAAACAAACGTTCTCAATAATGAGTACAAGTGTTCTCAGATAAGAAAACAGTCGTTCTCAAATCGTTCTCAAAATCGAAAACATATGTTCTCAAAATTACTCAAATCTGCGGCTAGAAAGAGCCTTCTCGAAATTTTCCTGAGTGATAGTAGACAAAAATACTATCTCCGAGAGCTTGCAGTAAAGATTCAGTACTCTCCTGGGTCCCTGCAGCGAGAATTAAATTCGCTCGTCGAAGACGAGCTCCTTGTGGCAGAAAAGATGGGAAACCTCCGTTTCTTCTCGCTCAATACGAAGAGTCCCTACGTCAAAGAGTTGCGGCAGTACCTTCTCTCGCATCCTCAGGATAAAGCTGAGTCAGCTTCAAAAAAGCCGCCAATGCCGAAGGCGACGAGGGTACCCAAAGTCCCTAAGCCTCCAAAGCTGCCTGAGTCATTGCCAAAGCTACAGTCCAAACCCGTGCTCGAGCGAAGACCTGTACCAGAAGCTGAACCAGCTTCAAATCAAGTGCCAGTCTTTACTCCTACAAAATCACCTATACCGTCAAGCGACGGCTATACACCTCTATCTTCACCCTTATCTAAGCCAATTTTTACCAAGCCACACCTCGAAAAACCAGACCTCCATCCCATCGATCCAAAGCCGAATTCAAACTTTGACTACCCGGCTGTACAGGCACCATCAGCCTTCCAGTACACACCCCCGAGCGAGGAAGCGCATATCGAGCCACCATCTCTCTCGTACATGCCAGAAATTCCCGCCACACCACCTGCCGTAGAGCCATCACCCTCGACTACTCATCCGGCTACCCACCAAAACCCGCCTGATGAGCCGGGCGAGGATATTCGTCTACACATAGCGTAACACACGCGAGCACCAGCGAGCGTGGCTCCCTCCCCGTACCCGCATTCCTAGCCCAAAAGCCACGCCAGGGAAACCAGCGCCTGTCCTACGAAGCCGGCAAATAGTGGCACCGTAAAGTTGTCGTCTAGCTTCGACGTAAGGAGTTCAACCACGCTCGCCGTCAGCGCCATGCTGAGGTACACCAGGGGCTGCGCAGGAAGAATAAATACACCGGATAGTACATTGATCGTCAGACCCGCCAAAAAGCCCGCCCAAGACTTCTTGCGGAACATTTTTTTAGTACCAAAGCGAACCCCGACAAGCGAGGCAAACATATCCCCAAAAATCACAAAAAAGAACGACAGAAAGGCGATCGGATAATCAAACACCGAAAAGCTAATAATACATGCAGCCACAAGCCAGATAGTGCCGGTGACCCTATCCTTCTCGTGTGACCGTAGGAGTCGATCGACGCCACCAGGAAGCTTAAACTGATGCTCAAGTCGAACATATTCAACCTCCAGGAGCGCAATTAAAAGCCCGGTCAGTGCCAGGAGCGCACCTCGTTGACCGATATACACCCTCAAAAACGAGTATCCCAAAACGATCACCAGCCCCAGGGCGTGGAACATTTTTCGGAAAACTTCACGACGGAGACGGGTTTGATTGGCCATATGTGCTGTTAACTTGCCAATAGGCGTCTGTCTACTTCCAGAAGTGGAACCACTTTTTCTGAGGCGCCTGGAGCATGCGAACCTGATTTTCGAGGATCAAAATCCGATCCTTGAACTCCGTCAAAACCTGTGTGACCTGCTCACGTTCACCGCTGTATTTACTCACTACGTCGGTAATTTTTTCGTCTAATTTCTGAATGGCAGCCTGTGCTTTTTCGCTGGCCACGAGGGCATTTTTGATCTCCTCCGCATGCTCAAGCGTATCAAGCTCTTTCGTCTCACTAATGTCGAGATGAACCGCCTCGACTACTTCGCGTTCGATAGGAATTTCACGCAACATGTCTGCCTCTTTGACCTGATAACAACTGATCAGGGTATCTTTCACGATCAGGTAATTAAATCCTTGTGGCGTCTTCTGTTTTCGAACCTTAATTTTCTTCGCCTTGATAGCGCGACGAATAGTTTGTATCGATTTTCCGCTTATGGCTGCAGCATCCGTGATAGTGATAAGTACTTCTGACATAGGGGTTTTTGATAGTGAGTATCCAAAAATTAATTCTATGGGTAGTCGGATGAATACGCAAGAAAAAGCGTGAAAATCAAAAACCAGGGTATAAAAAATATTAGTGTCAATAGTGTGGCACGTCACGTAAAATCAAAAACTAAAAATGCAATGTGTGGAAAAAATCTTGGTACCGCGTAGGAGAATCGAACTCCTATTACTACCTTGAGAAGGTGGCGTCCTAACCGTTAGACGAACGCGGCATGTGTGAAATTTGCGGTAGTTTTGTACCATAGTTTCTAGGGCGACACAAGAAGCAAAATGGCATTGCTTGCAAATCGATATACCATCTAGACACGGGACTTAAGCTGCCTCATAATAGCGTGGCTATGGCAAAAGACTATTATCAGCTCCTGGGCGTCGCAAAAGGCGCAGACGAAAGTGAACTTAAGCGGGCATACCGAAAGAAGGCACTCGAGTTCCACCCCGACAAAAATAAGGGCAACAAGGAAGCTGAAGAAAAATTCAAAGAAATCAACGAGGCTTATCAGACCCTTTCTGATAAGCAAAAACGTGCCTACTATGACCAGTTTGGCACCGCACCGGGAGCGAATGGTGGAGGTGGACCAGGCGCCGGAGGATTCGGTGGGTTTGGTGGTGGAAACGGAGGGTTCAATGTCGACTTCAATGGAGCCGGAGGGTTCGGTGATTTGGGAGATATTTTCGAGACATTTTTTGGAGGTGGACAGCGGGGAGGCGCGCAACAGCGCAGAAGAAATGGCCCCTACCGAGGAAACGACATCGAGACCATACTTAAGTTGCGTTTCGACGAAGCGGTATTTGGTACCGAAAAAGAGCTCGTCATCAATAAACTCGAAAAATGTGAGCGGTGTGCGGGATCTGGCGCTGAGCCAGACTCAAAGATTGTTACCTGCGCGACATGTAAAGGCACAGGCGAACTTCGTGGAATCCGTCAGACGATTTTTGGACAGGTCGCGACCCAGCGTCCGTGTGATACCTGCGAAGGCCAAGGAAAAGTTCCGGAACGAGTGTGTACAAAGTGTCAGGGGACTGGTCGACACAAGCGAACCGACACGATCAAGGTAAAGATTCCACCAGGCGTCGATACGGGATCTACGCTTAAGGTAAGCGGAAAAGGGGAGGCGGGCCCGCTCGGCGGAGAGAGTGGTGATCTCTACGTGCATCTTACGGTAGAAAAAAGTAAAGACTACATCCGTGATGGCTACGATGTTTATACCGAAAAAGAGATCAGTGTACCGCAGGCGGTCCTCGGCGCAGAGATTCCAATCACGACGCTCTATGGTGAATTGAAACTAAAAATTCCCGCAGGAACGCCGGCTGGAAAGGTCTTCCGTCTCAAGGAATACGGAGTTCAGAAGTTGCAGCGAAGTGATCGCGGCGATCACATGGTCACGATCGTAATCAAGATCCCGACAAAACTTTCTCGCAAAGAAAAAGAGCTCTACGAACAGCTCGGCCAGAGCGAGTAATCAGCTTTCTTGCTAAAAGCGCGCTGCTGTATTACGATAGTCACACACTCACACCCTCACCTCACATCATGGATCTGCGTCTTAGTTGGGACCTTTTCATACTCGTTTTTTTCGCCATCATCATCGCCTACAGTTTTATTCTGGGGAAAGATGCGACATTGAAGATTATTCTCGGAACATACGCCTCAGCGCTCGCAGCGGATGCTGCTGGAAATCTCTTTGGCATGAAATTTGGAAGTTCGCCACAGCTTCTCAAGGCGACCGCAGGTATCGGACTTGTCGGCCCAAAAGACACGGCGATTTTCACCAAAGTCATCATCTTCGTCACACTCTTGATCATTCTCACCATTAAGGGAAGTTTTTCCGTACGGGCACACGGTGGCAAATCAAGTGGCATGCAGGTGTTCTTTACCGGAATTTATGGCTTCCTGAGCGCCGCACTCATCGTGAGTACGATTTTAATGTATGTCTCGGGCATCTCATTTATCACCGGAAGCTTCCAGCCTGGCGCGGCCTCAATTCTCGCCTTCAACGGCCAGTCTCCATTCATCCAAAAAATGCTCGACTACTACAACCTCTGGTTCCTCCTTCCTGTGGTTGCGATGATTGTTGGAAGTTTCCTTATTGACGAAGAGGCGTAAGCTGCCTAAAATACCAGGGCTCACGGGCACCCCGTGCAAGCAATTTGAAATTTGGGCCATTAGCTCAGTCGGTAGAGCGGCTCCCTTTTAAGGAGAAGGTCGTTGGTTCGATCCCAACATGGCCCACCATTTTTTCAACTACTACGAAGAACCTCACTCTCGGTTCTTTAACAGTGTGGCGTAGTGTTCGCGATCGATTTCAATAGCAAGTGTAAAGAGATCAGGAATAAAAAGTGGATCATCTTTTGCGTTTGAAATTCTCTTTTTGTAAAATGCCTGAACGAGAGGATGTTCGCGATAGCGAAGTGCCATCAAGTAGATGTGATTGTATTTTAACTGATCCATACTGAATTCAAGAGTTCGATCCCAGTCCTCAATTTTTGACATACGGATAGGGGAAACTGGTAGTCTGTGAAGTTTTTCGAGATTTTTATGGGACTGAGAAGCAGGAGAAACACGAGATTTCATGAGTGAGGATTGGAGGAGTGTAAAATACTAAGAAAATTTACCTTCGAGATGAATAAGTCTTGTCTCGTGATCTCCAAGGGCAAAGAGACTTCGATCAAACCGTATTTTTAATGTATTGAATTCCACCTTGGTGACCATCTGATCTTGAATATTAAGCATGATGCCGACAAGATGTTCAGACATATCCAAGAGATCTTTCTTGGTAGTAAATGCATTAAGATCATCCTTCGTCGGATAATCCTTAAGCGCATCACGCATAGCTACCTGTATCGCCGGCGCAAACCACGCAGGTGCGACATCATCGCGCGCACCACCATCTGCCACGATTTTTTTCTGAACTTTTTTCATAAATAATCACATGAAGAAATAAGAATGTATCACTCTGAAGATTTTTTCCAAGAACATTTCCAAAACGCTCCTTGTCACTTTCCGAGGATATGATCATTCTACATCGTCGACATGACAGGAGGCTTGCAAATTTCTGAATAATTTCTGACCACCGTGTCAGAAAAACACGCGATGTATATCACATCGATATACATTCCGCGGAAGGAGGTGGGGGTCTAAAAAGTGCCCCAGAGCGTTGTATATCAAATAGCTATCGAATCGATATACATTTGTAGTGCAGATCGCTATACAATCGAAAAACACCATTTATAAACACGGCACGCCGCGTAAAGAATGTACTGCGAATCGCAAGCACGGCTACACCGACGCCTCAATCTTCACCA
>JAHFJT010000036.1 GCA_023245695.1 Candidatus Peregrinibacteria bacterium
TTCTTTCTTCTCGCCCTTCGCAGACATCGAAATCCCGCCGCCACCTTTTTTCATCCTTTCAAAATTATCCATGAGTTTCTGATGGAAGGCGAGACGTCGTGGATCTGGCTTGTAGTCGGCATCATTGAGGCCTGTCTTTCCGGTGACACCGAGGTCAATTTCGGTAATGGTTTCACCGATAATCGCCATTTCGATCGTACCTCCGCAGTAACTCTTAATGGTTCGCTCCATTTCTTTGAGCAAGTTTTTCATCTTTTCCAGAGAAATATCACCGATGGTTTCGATGATCCATGCGGCGTTGTGCGTATCGGTCGTGAGCCCCGTTCGTTGTGAAAGATTTTTCGCCCACTGACGTGTAATTGCACCGGCTCGGTCACGATAGATCACCTCATTTGGGACGGCGTGTTCCAGTTTAATAGAAGAGCGTGGTCGGAACGGCTCGGCTCCGGTGGCTTTCGTCAGCTCAATATCGCCACATACCTCGTCGAGATCGAAGCACGCAATCGGCACCTCACTTCGAATCGAGTAGAGGAGGGCGAGGTCTTCGAGAGAGTTTCCAAAGCTCAAATAGTCGTTTTCTTTGACGGCGTCGAGGAGATGGAGAATGTGTGGATCTTTGTCGATCACCTTCCAGAGCTGCACGGAATCTCGGGCTTCGGCAACCTCCTTCTGAAGCTCTTTCTGCTTTGAAGCAATCGCACCACGAATCAGACTCGGAATGACTGAGTTGGTACGGCTATTATTCGCATTTTTGACGATGACCATCCCCAGCAAAAGTCGAGGAACCTCTTGGGACACGGCTGGGGCTATTCTTAGCTTCATAATAGGGATCGTAACAGGTCAATGAAGGGCTCTACAGCATGATACGCATGCGGCAATTGGCTTTACTGTATCAGAAGCGTGGGCTTTGTACAAACAGCTTACTTGTGGCTTAATCCTCATTGACACTTTCGGTATAATTTGGTACAATGTTAGGAAAGTCTAAAAAACAAATACATCTCTAAAACAAAAACGTATGACTCGATCCCTCAAAGTTCTCTTTAGTTCTGCCGTTGGTGCAGCAGTGTTGCTCAGCGTATCTAGCATGGCGTTCGCGCAATCATTTGCGAAGGATGTCACGCCACCAAGTGACGTTGAGAAGCTCAGCGCGACTTCGGATAATGGCTCTGTGGTCCTCACATGGGACAAGGCTACCGACAATGTCGGTGTGAAAGGATATAAGATTTACTATGGAAATGATGAGGTCAAGAGTACGAACAGCGCGAAGTATGCGAAGATGGTTGACGCGGGAAATGTCACGGCGTACATGGTGAAGAGTCTTGAAAATGGAAAGAAATATTTCTTTGCGGTGACTGCGTATGATGCTGCAAAGAATGAAAGCGAGAGTTACAGTCCGTATGTTGCGTCTGTTCCGATGACTAAGGTCACGGCTGATGCGACAACAGGCTCTGCGGCAAGCGCTACAACAACGGCTACCGTCGCTGATGCTACTGGAGCTCCGGACACCACAGCTCCTACGGTTGCAAAGGCAGAGGCACTCGACAAGGTTCAGGTTCGTGTGACTTTCTCTGAGAAGGTGAAGCTTCCTGCGGTCGATAGCGACAAAGCCTTCTCGGTTCAAGACAACTACACCTATGAGAATCTCAAGGTGAAGAGTGTTGCTGCCGATCCAGAAGACAAGACTGGCACGATGTTTATTCTCGAGACAGAAGAACAGAGTCCAGGCAGTGAGTACATTGTCACGGCGGGTATTCAGATCGAAGACCTCGCGGGAAATCCTATTAATAGCGGAACGTCGGATACGGGCTCTTTCACGGGAAGCTCTGTTACGAAGGAGGATTACATGAAGCAGCACCCAGCTGCTCCGGTCAAAGATCCTGTAGATCCGAAGATAATCGCTAGTGCTGCCGCTAATGCCGGTGCTCCAATAGCAATCGCTGCGACTACTGCCGATGACTTTATCATCAGCGGCGTGAGTGTAGAAAATGACACCACATTGAAGGTCAATTTCTCCAAGCCTGCTGTCTTCAGCATCGATCCTTCTGAAAATTTTGAACTCGTAAAGAAAGGTGATACGACGAAGCTCGAACTCAGCTCGATCTTGATCGACGACAACAAGAAAGATGTCTTGATCGCGACGACAATGGAGCCGGGTGTTACGTATACGTTGAAGGCCAAGGGTGTATTAGATGCAACCGGAAAGGCACTTGCTACTGGAAAAGACACCTTTGACTTCAAGAGCACCGCAACAGTTACTCCTCCTGCCGACACCACTCCACCGGAAGAGGTTACCAATTTGGTTATCAGCGCCGTGAAGAATATTGGCGCGAAGTTGAAGTGGGTAGGCAGCAAGAACAGCGCAGGTGATCTGCTCGAATATATGATTTATCACAGCACGGATGATAAAAACTACGGAACATTGACATCGCTCGCCAAGGAAAATACGGCTTTCGAAGCCAAGGATCTCCAGCCTGGTGTTCACTACTTCAAGGTTACTTCAAAAGATAAGTCAGGTAACGAAAGTGCCGGCAAGATCGTGAAGGTGAAGCTTGCAGAGACGGGTCCTGAGATGGGCCTGGTCGCGATTGCTTCTGTCGGACTCGGACGAGTCTTCGGAAAAAAGAAGAAGGCCAAGGCTGCAAAGAAATAGGCCTTATGAAGGGCCTGTAAGAAATTATTCAAAAAAATGTTACGCGCCTGTAACTTCCGCATGATTCAATAGAGTTATGCGGAAGTTTTTGTGTTGGTGGATATTGGTGGTGTGTGCGTGCGTTCTGGTGGGTGGGCTCGTGATGCGCGAGCTGCCTGACGGGCGACTGCATGTGTACGCCCTGGACGTAGGCCAGGGCGATAGCATGCTCTTGCGGCTGCCACATGGAGGAAGTGTTTTGATCGATGGAGGTCCGGGTTCGAATGTGGTGGAGCCTTTACGGCGCGCCATCGGCTGGATGGCGCGCGACATTGATCTCGTGGTAGTGACGCACTTTGATCGAGATCACTGCGAAGGACTTTTGAGTGTGCTTGAGGATTACCATGTGGTGCGGGTGATGATTACGGGTGTCGAGCAACGGACGGAACTTCAGGGTCGACTGTTTGCACTGATACGTGAGAAAGGTATTCCGGTGTGGATCGCTGACGCGAACTCGGATGTGGTACTGGATCGCGGTTTTGGCGACGGGTTGAGTGATGAGATAGTGATGGATGTACTGTCACCATTTGAGTCTTTGGCCGGGAAATATTTCAAAAATGCGAATGAGACCTCGATCGTGACGAGAATTTTGGTGGGCGATCCGCGAGCGATGCGCTCTGAGATTTTCACAACAGGTGATATTGGATTTGAGACGGAAAAAAAACTGGTAGCGAGGTATGGGAATATCCTGCGCGCGGAAATTTTGAAAGTGGCACACCATGGAAGTCGATACAGTTCGGGTGAGGATTTTTTGTCGCGAGTACGTGCGACGTGGGCGGTCATTTCGGTGGGCGCAAAAAATACCTACCATCATCCGCATCCTGATGCGCTTTCGCGACTTCTCAAAATGACTGATCTTTCGCATATTCTGCGCACCGATCAGCGGGGGACGGTGGAGACTATCATCAATAGCTCAGGTAAAATCATGTCGGTGGGTTTATAAATTTTTCTATCTCTCGGTCAAAATCCGACTGAATAGTTCTATCTTGTTCCGTGAGAAATTTTTTGAACTCCTCTTCTGCTTTTTGATCCGCAATTTCTTTAGAAATATTTCCGTGATGTTGGAGAATTTCTTTTTCATTAAATCTCAAAAAATCATCCAGTTTTCGTATCCAATCCTCCATGGTCATGGTTTTTTGATTCAAGGCTCTCAGCTCAGCAAAAGAAAGGTACTGATCTACGATAAGATCGAGTTGGCGTAGCTCTTTTTCGGTAAGATAATTTTTTGCGATGAATGCGTCCGATTTTCGGATCTCACTTCTTGGGATTGATGTAATGCCCATATTTGGCTTATTTGCATCGGCGCGTTCCGCGATAATTTCAGCGGCGGTGTATCCATGAATACCATAGTGCATTTTATTCTGCACCGTTGCAAAGAAATTTCTGGTGAGCGGATTTCTGGAATCATAATCAATACTCGTTGCGTAAAGATCGGTAATTTTCTGATAAAAGTTTCTTTCGCTCGTACGGATTTTCCGCACACGCTCAATGAGCTCGCCATAGTAGTCATTTCTTTGTGAGTTATCTAATCTCTCATCGTCTAGCACAAAACCCTTGATAATATACTCTCGAAGCCGTTTGGTGGCCCAGATACGAAACTGCGTGCCACGGATGGAAATTACGCGGTAGCCAAGGGAAATAATCGCATCGAGATTATATATTTTTACTCTTCTATTCACACTTCTACCTCCCTCGACTTGAACTATCGAGGAATCCTCGGTAGTTGCCTTTTCATCTAACTCTCCTTCCGTATAAATGTTT
This sequence comes from Candidatus Peregrinibacteria bacterium, assembly GCA_023245695.1. Taxonomy (GTDB): domain Bacteria; phylum Patescibacteriota; class Gracilibacteria; order UBA1369; family UBA12463; genus CALREA01. The sequence goes on from JAHFJT010000036.1 coordinate 4,451, forward strand.
TTAAGATGTAGGGCTACATTATCGATACTACAATTAAACAGCTCCGCCATTTGCTTCTGCGTCAGCCACACCGTCTCATCACTCATTTTTACCTGAACTTTTATCTGGCCGTCTTGGCTTTGGTACAGGAGAAACTGAGAATTTTCTCCATCGGCTTCCTGCTCGCTATTCATAAAAATCTTGTTATGAAATACAGAGCAACAGTATAGGTGAGTAAATACTCACCGTCAAGATATATAATGCCCTATTTTAGCTTTGGATCCGTCGGCTTACACCCAAGATACTTGACATTTTCTATAAATCTGCTATCATGCCATTCACTTCGCTTTAATTATGGATATTCTCAAGCGTCTCGGCGCTTTACCAGAGTCAGAACGAGTTACCTTCGCCACGAATTATCGTGAGCAGGTTCTGCGTGCGCTTGGGATTGCGCAGTCGTATGATGGAAGTGAGGGGAAGTATCGAGAACTTACAACGACACTTATTTCTCTAGAAACTTGGATAAATAATACTCTTAAAATTACTCCTGAAAAAACAGCTTTTCATCTGAATGATCACAAACTCAATTCTGATATTCTTGATGGAAAACACCGAATGGCGCTCGATCTAATTTCTCTTTTGGCAAAGTTTCAACAACGACTTTGCGAGTTAGTTTTTATTGACAAAGCTCAATTAGGAATCGGCTCGCGAGAGCAGAAGAAACCTACACCTGAAGTTACAAACGAGGAGCTAAAGACTGCTATTCTTGAGCAGGTTCCGACGGCGGAGGAGTGGGCGGGGATGACAGCGAAGGACAAGAGCGGGTTCAAAGTGGCTGGGATGGGGCTTGTGGCTATTGCTAGCAGGTTTGGGGTGGAAGGGAGTCCTGTTGGTAATCGCAAATTCCATCTTGAGCTAGGATATAAAATATATGGGAGATGCGAGATATTAGAAGCAAAAGAAACATTTTTAAATGGGTTAAAGGCAGAGGTTATAAAAAAAATACCGACGGCGGAGGAGTGGGCGGGGATGAAGCATAGAGAGAAAGGTAAATTTAAAATTGAAAAAATGGGGCTCGGTACCATCGCGACAAAGTTTGGTATTGGAGGAGATCCTATTCGCAACCATAAATTTCACCTCGAACTTGGGCAGAAGATTTATGGGGAGTGCGAGGAATTATTTTATGAAGAAAAACCAGAACTCATTGGTGAGCAATTGAAGGCTGCGATTCTTGCGCAAATACCTACTGCAAAAGAGTGGGCGGGGATGGGGGTAAAAGAAAAAGATGTATTTGAGGTTGCGGGTTTGAGTCCTTACAGGATTGCAACGAAGTTTGGGGTCGATGGGGATCCTCGCAAAAACCGCAAATATCATCTTGAGCTTGGACGGAAGATTTATGGGGAGTGCGAGGAATTGGAATATGAAGAAAAGCCTGAAATAACTGATGAACAGCTAAAGGTTGCAGTTCTTGAGCAGGTTCCGACGGCTGAGGAGTGGGCGGGGATGGGGGATAAAGAAAAACGAGCACTCAAGGTGGCGGGGATGGGGCTCAGAGCGATTACCACGAGATTCGGGGTGGAGGGGGAGCCCTTCAAACATTCCGTGTATCTGGAACTTGGACGGAAGATTTATGGAGAAGGTCCGGCATTTGAAAAGTAGAGCCTGGGGAGGTGAGATTCGGTTAGATATCCACCTTCTGGATTTCGGCGCCGAGAGAGCGGAGTTTTTCGTCGAGGCGTTCGTAACCACGGTCGATGTACTTGATGTCGGAGATGACGGTTTCGCCCTGGGCGGCGAGCGCAGCGAGCACCATGGTGGCGCCGGCACGAATATCACAGCTGACAACAGGCTTTCCCTTTAATTTTGTTGGACCGATGATGAGGGCTTCGTGTGGATTGAGGAGTTCGATGTGGGCGCCCATTTTTTCCAACTCGAAGAGGTAGCTGAGACGACCTTCGAAGAGTGTTTCAAAAATTCGGCTGACGCCGCTTCCGAGACAGAGGAGAGCCCCAAATGGTGCCTGAAGATCGGTTGGGAAGCTTGGATAAACGGCGGTTCGGAGCATTTTGACCGGTCGGATTTTTTTCGCTGGCTTGATGTGAATGGAGTTTTTTTCGAGGATATACGGAATGCCCGCTTCGTCGAACTTCTGCCAGAAGCTGTCGAGGTAGTCCATCTGGAGACCGTGGATTTTGACGTCGCCCTTCGTAACCGCAGCCGCAAGCGCATAGGTTCCTGCTTCGAGGTAATCACCGGTGACGGCATACTTGGCGCCGTTAAGTTTTTTGACACCATGAATTGTGAGATTGTGGGTTCCGATACCGTCGATCTTGCAGCCCATTTTTTTGAGAAAGTGGCAGAGATCCTGGACATGTGGCTCAGCAGCAGCGAGACGAATCTGTGTTTCTCCTGCGGTAATTGCGGCCATCATGATCGCATTTTCGGTGGCGGTGACGGACATTTCTGGAAGGACCATGATCGTCGGTGTTGGCTTTTTCCAGATGACATTGAGATTTTTTTCATCTTCGAGCACATCGGCTCCCATCTTTCTAAAGACAAATGAGTGTGTATCGAGAGGACGTTTTCCGAGGACACACCCACCCGGGTAGGTCATGTTGAATTTTTTGTTGCGCATCAGAAGCATCGGCGCGAGGAGAATCGAGGCGCGCATTTTTTCGATCAACTCTTTTGGAGGATCGGCGTACTTGAAATTTTTTGCGTTGAGCGTGAGGGTATGGTTTTCAAAGGTGTAATCGATATTGAATACCTTGAGAATCGTGAGGATCGAGTAGACATCGTTGATTTCAGGAACATTAGTGAGAGTAACAGGTTCGTCTGTGAGAAGTGCGGCACCGATAATAGGAAGTGCTGCGTTCTTTGAGCCGCTCACCGTAACCTCGCCTTTGAGGGTGTTTCCACCGCGAATAAGAAATTTTTGCATAGTGGGCACAGTATAGCGGAGCTCTGTTGCGTCTGCCAGAGAAAGCTGGTATAAGGCTCTGCGAAGCTGTTTTTACCCCATAGCTTTGAAATTTTCACATTTTATGGTATAATGGGAAGATTTCGTAACCCCCTGACTGTATGGCACTCAGCGCTGTTCCCAATCGTGATGATGCGGATGATGACCTTGATACAACGGAGGCTCCTCCAACGATGGGCCAACTCATTCGTGAGACGGCGTTGCTTCTGCCGGGACTGAAGATGGGCGAGAGGACAATCGATAATATTAAGGTTCGTGTTTCTGAGCAGCCACATGCTCGTGACCTTCACGCCATTGGTGGACCTGCTCACCATGTAGAAACTCGAGCTGTTACGATCAAATTCAATCGACAAGGACGAACTCCTACATTCACTCTTTTGGGTGAGTATGGGGAGGAGATGCAGCCAATGGTGTGGAATATTCAGTTTTCTTCTCGGCCGGGAACGCCAAGTAGCACACTCTTTGATGCCCACCAGCAAATTCCTCATCAGAATGAGGTTGATGTTTTACAAGTCCAGCGACTTCAGAGTCTTCTGAAGAAATATCGCGGGGAGGATTAGTCAGTACGCTTTGTGAGCCGGTGCATCTTTATCGATACTGGAGGGCTTGGTTGAGATGGGAGAGCGTGAGGATGTTGGGGGCGGGAGCGAATACGGAAGCGGGAAGCATTCCTTCGCGTTGCTCCGGAATCTCCATATCGGCAATGGTTCGGGCGACTTTGATAATGCGGTGAATCGCGCGGGCGGAGAGATTGAGTTTCGTGGCGGCGTTGGTGAGGGCTTTTTTGGCGAGAGCGTCGAGATGACAGTACTGGAAAATGGTTTCTGCGGTGAGATCGGCGTTTGTGGTGAAGGGGGTGTTTTCGTACCGCGCGCGCTGGCGCGCGCGGGCAAGAGTAATTTGCGAGAGAAGAGACATTGTGAAGGAGTTTTCTGAAAAAGTACGGGATCCATGCACAACTTCTTTTTTGTTGATCGGCTCCATGGTGATTTTGAGATCGATACGATCTTGAATGGGGCCAGAGATACGGCGATCGTAGATTTTGATGGCGCCCTGTGTGCAGCGGCATGGAATTTTTGGATCACCGAGAAATCCGCAAGGGCACGGGTTGGTAGTGGCGAGCAT
>JAHFJT010000037.1 GCA_023245695.1 Candidatus Peregrinibacteria bacterium
GGGCGGTAAGGGTGGAGGCAAAAAAGGCCCATCTGAAGGTGGAAAAGGCCGTGAACGCGTGGCTGTTACGCCTGAACGTGCGCTTGAACTCACACAGAAATTTCTCTCAAGCGCAAATTGGATACCAAAGCTTTCAATGAGCTCATCAAATCTGATATCGGCGATCCGAAAAAGGTCAAAGAAGCATTTGATGCGATCAAGGCTCTTCAGAAAAAACTCGGTGTCAAAGAAGATGGTATCGTTGGAAGTATCACCTTCGCGAAGTTGAGCGAAGAGGACAAGAAAAAACTCGGAGCTCCTGCGGAAAAGGCGGGAGATAAGAAGCCTGAAGTTCCGTCTGAAGAGCTCAAGAAAATGAGTGAGCAATTCGAGAAAGACAAGGCTGCGATGAAGGATCTTTTTGGTGAGGATGTCGTTGTCGATTTTGAAAAAATCTTGAAGAAATACACGGATTTCAAAAAACCATTTAATGAAATGGTAACTGATCCCGAGATTAACGAACTTAATGTTCGATGCACTCGTCGTGTTCTTGAGTTCATGAAAACCGCAAAGGAAAGCGGAACATTGGATCACAAACTCTTCACGCTCTCCGTGATAGACAAAGAAAAGGATATCTACTCAATGAAACTCAAGGATACACCTTCGGCTTTTCTTAAGCGCTACTTCAACGCAAAGCATCCTGACAGTACGTACTACTTCAAGTGGGAGAATGGTAAGTTTATCGATATCAAGGAATCTGATTTACCAAAGAAAGAGGCTCCAAAACCTGAAATCAAACCGGCACCAAAGGCTCCTGAGACGAAACCCGAGAGTACTGAATTTATTGATGACGTTGCTGGACTTCCGTCATCGCTCAAGGCTCGATACGATGCTCTTACGTTGAACGAAAAAGACACCTATCGAACGTATTTGAAAAATAGCCGAGAGGCACAGCAGATGGTGAAGAATGGCACCGAAGTGTGGGGAAATAAAGGTATGGATATGCCTGCATCCGTCTATATGGAAGGTGGAAAATATGTGTGGAAAATTGGGCGAGGTCCGACACGTGACTCGCTTCGAAATAGCACTACCATTGCCAATCTTAATGAGTTTTATCTCAAAGGCCTTGAGGCAAAGCATCCAACACCAGAACAAATTGAGGCAAAATTGAAGCGTGAGGCTTCTGAAAAGATCAAGAAAGTTGAAGAGCTTGCCAAGCAGTGGGATGGTAAGGAAAAGTGGTTTAGCATCAAGGATGTTGGGCTGGGAATCGACTACAAGAGTATTGTCCAGATTCAGCCTGAATTGCGATATCACCAAGATAGCGAGGGTCGATGGAATCTTGAATATGCTATCGACAAGAAACCTGTCGCGGATCGTGATGCCTTCATTAAGGACATCGTGAAGTACGCCAAGGCATAGACTCCATTCAAAACTATCCTCGGAGCTTTTTCCGGAGCATTATCGCAAAATACCAGAAGCGTTTGAAGACGTATTCTTTGGCGTGGGCGTAGCTGATGACGGTGCCGCCGAACTTGGTTTTGAAGTCGGTCACTCCTTGCCATGGGTGATTTTTGGCTTCTGTCGGCGCAATTCCGAGAAGGTCGTAGTGGGCGTAGTTGTGGGCGCGTGCATCGCGCATTACTTCCCACTGGAGCAAGTAAGGGGCCATCATGTGGCGGTGGTCGTAGCACGAAGCGCCGTAGTAGTACGTGGCCGTGTCGCCAAAATATGTAGCGATCATACCGGCGACGGGAGTGGGGAAGTTGTCTCCTGGTTCTTGTTTGTAGGCGATCCAGAGGGCGGCGTGGTCACCGAGCGTGTCGAGCATGGTTTTGTAGTAGTTGGCGTCGTGAATGAAAAATTTGTCGCGCTGGGCGGTTTGCTCGATGAGCGGATAGAACTCTTCGAGATGATCTTTGCTGACTTTTTTAACGAAGACCTCGTGCTTCTGGGCGACCTTGATATTGTAGCGACCCTTCGGTTTCATTTGCTGCAGAATATCCTCTTCAGTGCCCGTCAGATCGATCATGAGGGTCGTTTGGGGAAAGTATGAGGCATGGGCGTGGGTGAGGCCTAATTTCTGGGTTACAAACTCGTAGTCATGCCGCTGATCGGAGGACTCGGTGACGGGTGGATCGATTCGGAGGAAGACCGCGCGGTGGGCGAGCGCGATAGCGCGAGCCCTTTCAATAAACTGCTGTATAAATTTTGCGAGATCATCCTCTGAGAGCGTGATGTCGAAGACTGGACCGCGTGGACACTCAAGCCAGCTCAGCGAAAAGGGAAGAGCATGTTTTACGAGAAATCCACCACCGACAATCGCATGTGTTTCTGGATGCGTAATGATGACGAGCTGCGCCTTTTCTTTGCCAGGAATCTGTTCCTGAAAATGCGCCCAGATAGAGGTCTGGTAGAGTGATCCGAGCTGCTGGGTTTTGACCCAGTCGTTCCAGTCGTGGAGGGTAGGTTGCGCCATGCGCGCAGTATAGCACGGTGCGTGGTGTAGTGCTTGCGATTTGATAGACATTCTCCACGAGGAGTATCACCTCTAAAAATGCCCAAAAACGATTGTATATCGAATTGCACCTATATCCGCTATCGATTCGCTAGCGATATGATATACAACGCTCTGGAGCACTTTTTCAATACATAAAACCCGGCGCGCTTTGTATATCGATGTGCAATACATTAAAAAAACCGCCCCATGACTGGAGCGGTTTTAATTTGAAAATGCGGGGGGCGGGGACGGGCGGCTGCGCTCTGCGAGCGCATGTTAATTCATCTTCCTTCGAATGAAGGCTGGGATATCCAGCTCGTTTTCGACGGCCTTTGGAGGAAGATTGGTTTGCGGCTGGTTGATGATGCCCTGCTGTCGGACCTGGGGCTTTTCTTTGACCTGGTCGAAGCCTGTAGCCACGACGGTGATCTTGATCTCGCCCGTGTAAGAGTCGTTGATGACGGCACCGAAGATGATGTTTGCATCTGGATCGGCTGCCTCGGTAATAATACGAGCTGCCTCGTCGACCTCGAACATAGAGAGATCGTTTCCGCCGGTGATATTGAAGAGAATACCCTTTGCACCTTCGATAGACATCTCGAGAAGAGGTGATTCGATAGCGGCTTTTGCAGCTTCTGTAGCCCGATTTTCGCCTGTACCGTATCCGATACCCATGAGTGCAGAACCAGAATTTTCCATAATAGCCCGGACATCTGCGAAGTCCACATTGATCATACCGTGGATCGTGATGAGGTCGGCGATACCCTGGACACCCTGTCGGAGAACATCATCGACCACAGAGAATGCCTCGTTGATCGGTGTCTTCTTGTCGATCAGTGAAAGGAGTCGGTCGTTTGGAATCGTAATAAGCGTGTCGACTTTGTTTCGGAGATTCTCGAGACCGTCTTCGGCCTGAGAACGTCGTCGGTGACCTTCGAATGTGAATGGCTTGGTAACAACCGCAATCGTAAGAATACCCATCTCTTTTGCGAGCTCTGCAATAATTGGAGCTGCGCCAGTACCGGTTCCTCCACCGAGACCGCAGGTGACAAATACCATGTCGGCACCTTCGATGACAGATCGGAGATCTTCTCGTGATTCTTCAGCGGCCTGCTTTCCCACGTCTGGATTACTTCCAGCGCCAAGACCTCGAGTTGTTGCCTTACCAATATTGATTTTGGTAGCTGCCTCAGAGTAGTAGAGAGCCTGTGCGTCGGTATTGACGGCGATGAACTCCACACCCTTAAGATTTGACTTGATCATGCGATTGACCGCATTGGATCCACCTCCACCGACACCAATAACCTTGATGTTTGCAACTGGGGTAATTTCTGGGATCACTTCCTGAGATCGTTTTGTATGTGGGTCGTACGTCTTTGAGAAGATCGTGCGAAGATTTGCTTTCGAGTTTTTCGGTTCTTGAGTTGCCATGGTATTTGGGTCAACAGGATAAGAGTCGAATGAGGTGGTGGGAATTTGTGTAGTTGGGATGGGGTCGGACATAGGATACTACAGACAGAATGTAGGTGAGTGAGTGGTATGAGGATGAGTGAGAGGAGAACGAGAACTAAGGTACTAAACTTCTGATCCACTTCTTAATGCCACTTGCGGCCTTCTTGAGGTTCAAACTCCTGAATGGCATACCATAGGAGCGAGCCTCCATGCGGGTTCCCCAGATGAGGAGACCGATGGCCGTGGCGTATGCTGGGTCGTCGATTTTATCTACAATGCCGTCGAAGTTTTGTGGGAAGCCAATCTGCACTGGGAGATTGAGAGATTCTCGCGCGAGATCGATGACGCCTGGCATCTTGACGCCAGCGCCGGTGAGGACAACTCCCGCTGGGAGCATGCCATCACGGTGAATTCGTGCGAGCTCTTCTTTGACGAGTCCAAAAATTTCCTGGTATCGAGCCTGGATAATTTCTGCCATCGCTCGCTTGGAAACTTTTTGGGTATCGATCTTGCTCATGAGAGAGAGGTCGATGGTTTCTCGTTCGTTTACGTCTTCTGGGATACATGAGCCGTATTCAATCTTAATTTTCTCTGAGGTGTCGATTGACGTTCGGAGACCAATAGCGATATCGTTGGTGACGTTTTCTGCGCCGACCGGGATGACCGCGGTGTGAAGAGTAACTCCCTCCTCGAAGACAGAAACGGATGTTGATCCTGAGCCAATATCTACAACCACAACGCCGAGCTCTTTTTGTCGCTTACTAAGAACGGCTTCTGGAGCGGCGAGACAGTTTGGGATGATATCATCGATATCGACACCAGCCTGAAGGACGCACTTTTCAATATTTTTGATGTTTGGGATGAGACCAGAGATGATATGTGCCTCGACTTCGAGACGGATACCGGTCATGCCCACTGGGTACTTGATACCTCGCTGTTCGTCGACGGTGAAGGTCTTCGGAATGATTCTGAGAATTCGTCGGTTGCTTGGAATGTTAACGGCCTGAGCTGCCTCAAGAACACGATCGACATCATCTTCAGTAATTTCATTGTTGGCATTTGCTACGGCGATGACGCCCTTACTGTCCATCGACTCGATGTGATTTCCACCGATACCGAGGAAGACGTGATTGATAGGCTCTCCGGCCATTCGCTCAGCATCTTCGAGTGAAGCGGCGATCGAGTTGATCGTTTCTTCCACGTCAATGACCGACCCTTTTCGGAGTCCGGTTGAAGGCGCGATACCAACGCCGATCACATTGAGAACCTCTGACTTTTCGTCGAGGGTTCCGACAACGGTTCGGATTTTGGAGCTACCAATATCTAAGCTAGCGAGGATGCGGGATTTAGCCATCTTGCGAGCACTATATTCTATCTGTTTCCTTTTTACAAATTTATTGTACGTTTCGTGGCTTAGAGATGGGGCATTGAGTATATTTTGTGTTCTCTATTTCTGCCTTCGCATAGCCATGTCTTTGAATCGATTGCTTTTTTACCTATGTGACGTACAATATACTCTTGTAGCTACGAAATCTTGTGAATTTTTGGTGACGAGATTCTCCTGGCTTGTATACTTTTTTTATACAGCCACTTTTTTAGTCAAAAACCAGCGGGAGCGTGCCGTTCACATCAGCTTTGCGGGACTCGTCGTATTTGCTGTTGAGATCGGTGAGTTTCTTGATGAGGGATCGGAACTCGAGTGCCTGGAACATATCCATGACTTCGTGGACGTTGAAGTCGTGCATGGTGCACTTGTCGAGGTCAAAGTCGATGTCAACCGTGGAGGTCAGGCAGACAAGCTGGCGACTCATTTCCATACTGGCGATTCCTGTGGTGAGTTTTTTGGCGACAGCAGGAGAAATCTTGTCGAGATTTGCGTAGATTCCGTCGATCGTCTGGAATTTTTGCAATAAATCGGTGGCTGTTTTTTCTCCAATACCTGGAACACCGGGAATATTATCGGAGGTATCGCCACGAAGCGTTTTGTAATCGCAAAACTGCTCGGGCGTAATACCGAACTCTTCTTTCACCTTTTCTGGTGTGTAGATAATAATTTCATTGAAGCCTTTGTGCGGCGTAATCACGGAAACCGTAGGACTGATGAGCTGAAATGTATCTCGATCACCCGTGACGACGTAGGAGTGGACATCCTTATACTCAGCGTAATCGGCGCTCTTCGGGTCGTTCATTTTTTTTACAATCGTCGCAATCACATCGTCCGCTTCGAATCCTTCGACCGCAAATTCTGGAATATTAAATGCTTGCACAAGCTTCTTGATCTGGGGAATCTGATCGTAGAGCTCTTGTGGCGCAGCCGCACGCGTCGCCTTGTATTCGGTATAGATATCATCACGAAATGTTTTTCCTTTGAGATCGTAAGTCATGACGATGTACTGCGGATGCATTTTCAAAAGGAGATTCAGAATCATCGAGGCAAAGCCGTAGACCGCGTTCGTGGGGATGCCCGCTGAGTTCGTGAGATGGGGTATCGCGTGAAAAGCCCTATGGATAAGCGCGTTTCCGTCGATAATAAGGAGCTTTCTCTGGTCTGGAAACATAATTGTATATTGCGTCAAGGGTGTGAGGTTGGCCGGAAGCTGCTTTTCTGGTATACTTGTAAGAAAGCTTCAGAAAAACACATACCAAAACCAAACCCATCCGATTATGTCAGTTCCGAAAGAATTCTCCAAACTGTTCGACTCAAAAAAAGTTTACAAACAGCAGTATACGTCTGCACTGTCTCTTCCTTTTTCTCAGCAACTGCCAATCGTGGGATTCTGTGCGCATACCGAAGAGGATGTACGTCGACTCGAATCGATGTTTGAAGGATTGCAGGCGATGAAGGTGCCGCTCATTATTTTCTGGAGTGGGGCCAAGAAGCTTTCTCTTGATTGGTATGAGCAGGCGAGTGTGATTGCACCGCACGACGCACACTATGAATCGATGTGGAGAGCTTGTGACACGGCCTATTGCTTTACCAGCGAAGATCTCAAAACGGCTATCGCCTCTGGAGTTGTTCCTCTCGCTCCAAAAGGTCTCAAGGGTGCAGACAATTACGACCCGAATAAAGAGAAGGGAAATGCTTTTATCTTCGATGTTCTCAATCCATGGGTTATGTTTAGCTCGCTTGTTCGGGCACTCGAAACCTACAAGTTTCCGTTTGATTGGAAGTGTATTGTGAGGAATGCGAAAAGATAAAAGAGCAAAGGTTTGTTCTCTCGGAAACGGCTTCGGTTTTCTTCGAAAACCTGCAGAATGTTTCCTGCGATCTCAAACCTTTGCTCTTTTTTAGATGTTCACAACTGATTTCACAATCCACTTCCTATCGTAAGCTGCCCGTAGGGGATCCTGATCGTCCGATAGAAGCGACGGTATCGATGATATCAGAGAAGTTGATGTACTCGATCACGTTGATACCGATGGCTTTGCCGACGGTGGCGACAATGACGACCGCGAGGATCGTTATGATCAAGCCAATAATCGCGTATCGGATCGTTCCGACCGCCTGTTTGATTTTATCTTCTGAACCTCCGGAGAGAATAAATGAAATACCTCCAATAAAGATGAACACCACTGAGAGAAGACCGGCAATAATAATCGCATAGGCAAGACCACGGTTGATAATGTCCGTGATGTTGTAGGTTCGGGCTGCATCGATAATATTAGGAGCGTCTTCCATGTATATTTTGAGTGAGAATGGTGTATAAGCGTGTCCTTACGATACTACGCCTCGGCTGGTTCGGCAATTTTGAGATTTACGCGCTCATTTGAACGAGAGCCGATCATTCGAAGAAGCACACGGAGAGACTTCGCCGTCTGTCCGCTCTTTCCGATGATCTTGCCCATGTCATCCTTGTGAACGGTAAGGGTGATCAATACACCCATATCATCAACACTTCGCGCAACGATGACGCCTTCCGGGTGCTCGACGATCTGCTTCACGACGTACTCTACAAAGTCGCGATCGGCACCTTGTGTGTTATCTGACATAGATAGGAGATTTTAGGGGAATTAATAAAGTACTGTAAGAAGTGTGAGAAAATTCTTAGGAGCCCTGTATTGAGCATGTACTATGCAGCTTTTGCAGCGGCAGCGTCTTTCGTAGACTTCTTCTGCTTGTCTCGAACTGCAATAAACTTATCCATGTTCGAGAAACCGTGCTTCTTCAGAAGACTAGCGACAGAATCTGATGGCATCGCACCGTTCTTAATCCACTTTTCAATTCCTTCTTTGTTGATACTCACGAGCTTTGGAGTACGAGCTGGGTGGTAAAATCCAACGATATCGAGTGCATTTCGCTTTGGGCTGAGAGTCTTTTCCTGAACCACGATACGGAAGCTAGGCTGTTCCTTTTTTCCAATACGAGAAAGTCTAATAACGAGCACGGTAGTATAAGTAAATTGGTAAATTAAGCGTTTAAAGTGCTTGGGACTTGAGAGTATCTCTCGGTTCTGATGCCAAGAGTAGCTTCATTGTACGAGAAAATGG